>JANOTW010000475.1:0-19463 GCA_031416575.1 Ferruginibacter sp. | reverse complement strand
TTTCCATATTTTGTAAACTGATATAGCTATTTACCTTATCGCCAATGATCAGGGGTACAAAGACACCGGATTTTGTCATTTTTGTGCCCGGAAGTATTTTCAAGCCAAACCTGGCATAGGCCTCTTCATAGTTTGTATTGATGACAATTTTCTGCCGGGTAACAATCAGGTGTTGCCTTAATTTGTCGTACGGACGGGAGGCCAGGTAAAACTTCTGTCCATCCTCAATCAGGTATTTGAAATGTTCTGTCGCTGTTTCATGATCAAATGTTACAATCATAACGGCCTGGGCATTGAATAACTCCTGGATCCGGTCGCCCACCAAGTCATAAATGGCCTGCATATCCAGTTCTTTAGCCAGTCCTTCCTGTACACTGTTTATCACGCCCAGTTCAGCTTTTTGCTGTTCTGTTTCTTTCAGCAGGCGGGTGGTTTCATTAAAAAGGCGTGCATTTTCCAGGGCTACACCCATACTGTTGGCCAGGGTTTCCAACAGGCGCACATCAGAATCGCTGATAGCGTTTTCCTTATCAATATTCTGAATGCTGATGTTGCCGGTAACTTTTTCACCAATGACCAATGGAACATACAAAGCCGATTTTGGTTGCTCTGTACCAGGTACTTTCTTCATCCCGAACGTGGCAGCGACATCCTCAAAATTTCTATTGATCAGGACTTTTTCCCTTGTTGCGATCAGGTGTTTTCTTAAAATATTCAGCGGTCTTGGAACAGGATAATAGCGTTCGCCTTTTTCAATGAGGTAGTGGATTTGCTCTGTTTCTTTTTCATGATCGAAAGTGGCAATGCCCACCACCTGGGCATCAAAAAGCTCCCGGATCCGGTCGCCCACAAGATCATAAATTGCCTGAATGTCCAATTCCTTAGCCAGGCCCTCCTGCACACTGTTTATTACTGCCAGCTCGGCGGTGCGTTGTTCTGTTTCCTTGAGCAGGCGGGCATTCTCAAGTGCCGTGCTCATGCTGTTGGCCAATGTTTCTAACAAGCGAACATCTGATTCGCTAAAGGCGTATTCTTTATCTACATTTTGTAAACTAACATAGCTGGTTACTTTTTCACCGGTGATCAGTGGAACAAATACACCTGATTTCATATATTTTGTTCCAGGTAACACATCCTTCCCAAACCAGTCAAATGCTGCTTCCGCTGTATTTATTACAGCCTTTTCCCGTGTTTGTATAAGATGCTGTCTTAATTTATCTAATGGGCGGGGATTAAGGTAAAATCGTTCTCCATTCTCTATAGTGTAATGGAAATTTTCAGTACCGGCTTCGTTGTCAAAAGTGGCTATAATAACAGCCTGGGCATCAAAAAGCTCCTGAATTCTGTTGCCAACCAGGTCATAGATGGCCTGCATATCCATTTCTTTTACAAGGGCTTCCTGTACACTGTTTATCACAGAGAGTTCTTCTGATTGTTGTATTAACTCAGCGGTACGCTCTGCCAACAATTTTTCAAGTTCAGCTATGCGGAATGCGTCTTTAATCATGTTGATTATAAATTATTGAAAATGAGCCTGGTTAGTCAATCAGGATGGATAGGAACTGTTTTCAATTGTGCGGGGTCAACAATGTTCTTCTGGTAAAATCTATTTCTAAATGTAGATAAAAGTTTCCGGAAAAAGCAATTTGATTATTTTCAGGTTGGCCACGCTAATGACACCTGCGGAGGACAATCAGGAAGGATGGGTTACCATAATTGTTTTACCCTTTGCTGTTCAAATTGTTTATTGGTATATCTTCTTATTTTATCGTTTTCAAAAAGGGATACTGATACAATTTCGCAGCATTATATAATCTAAAAGATTTTTAAAGAAAGAATTAGACAAGCTTCCGAATAGAGCATAGGAACTTTTCAATTCCATAAAATAAATGATGGGATATTAGTGCAGTTTGGACTATTGGTATCAAAATTTATTTTTAATATTACAATCGATAATTATCTTAAATTGTTTTTAAAATGAAATTTTCCTTCCCTATCAGGAGTTTGGCGGGCCACCAACAGCGGCGTACCGTTAAGGCAGGTGTCCCCATCCTTTACTCTTACAATTGCAAGGGATCCTGAATATCATACCTCTTTTTAAATACTTGATAATTTTAAAAGTATTAAACTAATAACAACCTAAAGATGCCATCAGGAATAAGTGTAATTATTTGTTGTTTTAACAGCGCTTCAAGGATTGCCCCCACTTTGGAACACCTGGTGGTTCAAAAAAATATTTCTTTACCTTCCTGGGAAGTAATTATTGTAGATAATGGATCTACGGACCATACCGCGGAAAAAGCAATACTGCTTTGGGACGCCCTTGATATAGAAAAACCAAAATTTAAAGTAGTACATGAATCAACCCCTGGCCTTTCTGCTGCCAGAAAAAAAGGTATTGAAGCATCATTGTATGATTATGTTTTATTTTGCGATGATGATAATTGGCTTGATGAAAATTATTTAAGCATTTCCCTTAACATAATGCAAACTAATCCGTGTATAGGGGTATTGGGGGGAACGGGAAATCCGGTTTTCGAAGATAAAGAACCTCCCTATTTCTGGATTAACCAATTTCATACATTAGCAGTGGGGATACAATCTGTTATAGAAGGCGATATTACCGAAGAAAGGGGGGTACTATATGGAGCAGGAATGATTTTGAATAAAGAAGCATTTAATATTTTACAAGAAAAATTTCAATTTCAATTTCAACTATCCGATAGAATTGGCAATAACCTGGCAAGTAGCGGTGACCATGAACTTTGTTTAGCATTAAGGAAAATAGGTTATAGAATATTTTATACCCAAAAATTGAATTTTAAACATTTCATACCTGTTAACCGCACTACTATTGATTATTACAAAAAATTATTCCTGGGATTTGGAATATCCTATGCCTTGCTACATGTATATAGGGTAAATAAAAATAATTTATATAATTTGAAAAATGATTATAGGTATATTTGTTTAAGGTGTATAAAAAATATGGTTTTTATAAGAATTAAGCTAATACTGAACGGATACTATTTTGATGTTGACAAATATAAATATGTAGATCAACTTCATCAATTGTATAGTAATAAGGGGATACTTAAAGCTTTTATAAAAGTTGGAAATTTATATAAACAACAATTTTTTAATCTTCCTATATTTAATTCGGAAACCTAATTTGAAAATTTCTATTTTAATCTATAAGATTATTTTCAACCTGACTTCTTTCCAATATCTATAAAGATTGTAATTTTTTATCAATTTATCATTTTGTATGGGCAATGAAAAATGCTATAAGGAAATTGTTGTATGCTTATTTGATGGGGAGTATCATTTTGGAGTTGCCGCATTGGCTAATTCATTGGCTAAAATCAAATTCGAAGGTTTGATTAATGCTGGTTATAGGGGGCCGCTTCCTGATTGGATAAACCAATTGGAAGCTATTGGGGACAATTATTTTTATTTGACAAAAGAAATTGTGATCCATTTCAAGCAGGTGAATACGGAAATGCACCTGGGTTATTTTAAACCATATTTTTTAAAGGAAACCATTGATACTTATACGTCCACTCAAAAATTTTATTATTTTGACGCTGACATTATTGTAAACTCACCATGGAGCTTGTATTCAAATTGGCTTGAAAAAGGAGCCTGCTTATGCCTTGATGTTTCATTTCATTTTCTGCACCATACCCATCCCTGGAGAAAGGATTGGAGACGGTTAGCGCCTGTAGATGAAAAACTTTTCAACAATACCAACCACTATTTTAATAGTGGGTTTATGGGTGTGGAAAGGGAAAGCGTTGCTTTAATAGACAGATGGATATATTTTACTGAAAAATACATCGAAATGGGAGGGAATATAAATTGTTTTGTCAAAGACACCTATAGTTCCTTTAAAGGCGATCAGGATTTATTAAATGCCGCTGTTACCATATCTTCTGATATCGAAATTAGTATAATGGGTAAAGAAGCAATGGGATTTACCCTTCCTGCAACCATAATGATCCATGCAATAGGGGAAGATAAGCCGTGGAATAACTGGTTTCTTAAACAATTAATAAAATCAGGAAGGAAACCAGGTTTTGCGGATCAAAATTTCTTTTCTTATTGTAAGTATCCAATTAATATTTTTTCCCCTTATAACTATAGAATTAAGAAATTAGATTTATTAAGTGCGTCTTTTTTTGGGCGAATATTAGGTTAAACCCCATTCTTAAAGCATGAGTACTACCAGAATACCTCAATCTCCCCCTTTAATTGAACCTGTAACAGAAAAATGTGAACGCCCCTTGTGGTCAATCATGATCCCTGCTTATAATTGCGGTAATTATTTAAAAGAGACGATTGAAAGCGTTTTGATGCAGGATGCCGGCGTGGAGAAAATGCAAATAGAAGTGATTGATGATTGTAGTACAGATGACGATGTGGAAATTTTGGTGAAGGAAATAGGTAAGGGAAGGATTGAATTTTTTAGTCAAAAACAAAATGCAGGCAGTTTACGAAATTTTGAAACTTGCATAAAAAGATCAAAAGGGCACTTGATCCATTTATTGCATGGTGATGACAAGGTTAAGCCAGGTTTTTATTTGGAAATAGAAAATTTATTCAAAAAATATCCTTTAATCGGGGCCGCCTTTACCGGATTGTCTGTTATAGATGAGGAAGGTACATTACTGTATCATAATAATACCATCCAGGATTATTCCGGTATTATCCAGGATTGGTTGCTAAACATATCAAAGAACCAATGTCTTCGGACATGTGCTATAGTTGTAAAAAGATCCGTGTATGAAAATTTGGGCGGATATTTCGGAGTAGGCTATGGAGAAGATTGGGAAATGTTTGTGAGGATCGCGGCAAGGTACCCGGTAGCCTATTCTCCTGAAAATCTTGCTTTATACAGGCTTCATGATAATAATATAAGTACAAGATTTTTATCTTCGGGCCAGAATATTAAGGACATAAAAAAGGTAATTGATATTATACAAGAATATTTACCTGTAGAAAAAAGAGATGAAATTAAAAAAATCTCAAAGAAAAACTTTTCAATCTACTTTACAAATAATGCACAGGGAATTTATAAAAAGCACCACAATGCACAAGTAGCATTAAAACAAGCGCATGGCGCCTTTTTGCTGCATAAAAATAAAATAACAATTATCTCCCTGCTTAAGCTTTATGTAAAAATTTTAATTAATTACAGAAGTAAAGTGTAAATCGGGTTAATGTAACATGAATGGGTTGTGTTCCTGCAGGTAGGGGTTATTATTTTTCACAAGGGATAAAAACGTGAGTAAAAATTTTTGTCCGGGCAGTGAAGCTATGTGGTTCATCCTTGCATCGCCCTCTTGTACTAAATACCAATGGGCAACTTTAATTGCGTTTTAAATTAATTCGGGAGCGTATTTTATTTGGTTATTGTGCGAAATAAATAGTACTGATTTATCCCTTGAGCAGTATAACTATGGCTGAAAAAATTGATGGGATATAATTGTAGAATTGTTGGGTACAACGTAATTATTGACCCACAATGGTATGCGGTACAGGAGGAAAAGCTAATAAGTATTTAGTATAAAGTATAAAGAAGCCTGGTGGGGGTTATTGGCTATGGCTGAAAAAATTGTTGGGATATAATTTAGGATTGTTTCATACAACGTAATAAAAGCCCCCCAATGGTATTCAGTACAAGAGGGCGACGCAACGATGATGCCATGAAATACTTCTGCCCGGACAACAAAAAAAAGAATGGTTGTTTAGAAGTGCGGCCCCTCACAATACTGTGGGGGCAAGTGCAACGATGCTTAATCAAGGCTCCATAGCCGGGTTCAAAAAATGAGACAGCATACATTATGGTGGTTGATGAAATAATACTTTTGGTACCGGAAGACATCAGACATCAAAAAATCAGACATCAGACATTTTTGTTACTGCTTCGACTGGCTGCTTAGCGCCCTTATTCTTTTCTTCTCTTCATCTACCGCAAATAACTGGTTAAGCCTGTCGAAATCTTTCCGATACGATAATCTGATACCGGTTCTGGTGCGCTGGCTTACCAGGTCGTAATTGGTGCGGTTAAAGCCTACCAATCTTATCCTTCCATCTTTTGTTAACAGCCATTCCGCGGTAATATCAGGCGTTACCAGCAGGTTATTATTTCTACCGGTGTTTATTACATAGGGATTATTATAGTCAAGGTTTACGCCAGCGGTAATGATCAGCCTGCCATTTAACAGGGTGAAAACAAGGCCGCTCTTTGCGGCGGCCTGTAATTTCGCGACATTGGTTTCCAGTTCAAGGCCGGTATTCAGATCGAGGTAAATGGAGGTGTTTTTAATATATTTTTGCAAAAATTTATTAAAGAAACCTGATAAGGCATTGGATACTACTCCCCCGATGGTGCTTGATAAAACACTGTAACCACTGCTTGCCGTAATAAAACTCTGGTTACTGCTGATGAATGAATTGAAGAGTAATAAGGAAGTAACCTGTTTGTTCAATTCATTTTTATCATCTTTAAATTGTTGCAATCTTTTGGTGATCACAAAATCGCTTTTCAGCGGGCTGGCATCCGGCAACTGAAATTCAAAATCTATGGCGGGTTTCAAAAGTGTCTCGGTTAAATGAGCTACTACTATTATATCTTCTTTTTGAAAAATTGTAGCACCTGCGGTAGAGATAGGTTTAAAATCAACGTTACTCGCCAGGTATTCAGCCAGGATGTCAATTCTTGCATTCAACGGGTCGCCGCTCCATACAATACTTCCGCTGTTTACCGTAAAGTATTTTTTAAGAAAGGTTTGAAAATTAAACGTGTATTCCCCCTTTGTAATATTGTAATTACCATTGATTGTGAGCGGCTCCTTATTGCCCACCCTTATTTTCAGCAGCCCATTACCTTCGCCTTTAATGATATCGCCGGTTGCTTCATCCAGTATCACGTCAATTTTGCAGGCAGGGTTAGCCGTTAGTAACATGTTTACCACTATATTACTCGATAACCTGCCCTTATACTCATCTTCCATCTTGCTGCCAAACTGTATAAAATCAATATAATCCACCACGCCACTTTCTACACTGCTGCCACTTAATAAATAAATGTGGCTGGTATCCGCCCTGGAAGGTTCGCCATTTATATTCATGGTCATATTTTCTACCGGGCCGTTCAGTGTCATTTGCGCCCGGCCAATCACTTTTCCATAAAATAGGGAATTGTCTTTTTTGGTAGTGTTTAAAACCAACAACTTATCCGATTCAAACTTAACATTGTCAAAGTAAAAATCCTGAAAAAAACGATGGTACATTTTGCCGCTTAAGGTGGCGGTATTATTCAGGGTATCTTTTAAAACAATGCTTCCAAAATCTATTTCATCGGGGTTGAAAATAATTGTTTCGTTGCTAAACAGATACCTGCATTGGGTATAATTTACTACCAGCGAACCTTCCGTAATATTGGCGGTACCTGTTAAAGAAAGATGTTTTGAACTACCTTTCACTTTAAGATCGGCTGTGTTGGCGATACCCCTGATATCACTGAAGATAGCACCCAGGTAATTGTTTAAAATTGTCAGGTTCAGCCTTTCCGATACCAGTGCGATATCAATCTGGTTTTCGGTGCTATCTTTTGTATTTATGCTGCCTTCAATTTTGAAACGGTTATTAATATTTTCGGCATCCAGTTTAAATTTAGCTATTCCGGATGCTACGGAATAAGTACCTAATCCGTTTACAATGCCAATGGAATCCCCATCTAACCTGAATTCCTTTATTCGGGTGTCATATTCAATGTACGGTTTACCAAACGGATCCAGGATACGGATAGTACCGGTCATTTGCCCTTCCATAACGGGGTTTTTCAAAACCAAGGGTACAAAGTCATTAATGGTTACATCTTTCAGGCTGATTACCACATCATGTGAATTGCCTACATCGGAAGGCTCCGTAGAAATAATTATTTGCTGGTTACCCTGTATAAATTTCACTTCATTGGCGCTTACCACCGATTTACTCAGGGTTAACTCACCATCCTTTTCCAGTTCCCATTTTTTGTCATTGATAATAAAAGAAGATGGGAAGAAATGAATCTTAACACCATCTTTTAAAGTTTGCACCCTGGCATTAACCGTTGCGTCACCAAAGGTTTTACTGGCCCTGGTTTTTATACTGATATCGGAAATATCATTGTGAGAAGTGAATACTAATTTGGAAGCTGGAAGCCGTAAGCTATCATTGATCGTTATTTCATCCACATCTATATTTGCCAACAACGAATCCAGGTTTCCCCTGCTTGCCAACCGGATATTATTAAACACTGTTCCATCATAACTGAACAAAGGGATATCCGCATTTACGTTTAATTCATTTTCTTTTAAATTAAGATTACCGGAAATAGTAGTATTGCTAAAACCAGTCAATCTTTTATCTAATAATTGAATGTAGTCGTCGGCCTCTTTTGTTTTTACCAGGAAGGAAAAATCCTGATCACTAACGGCATACGAAGGCATTTTAATATAGGCCGGGTAATAGCGGCTGAGAAAAACTTTAAAAGCATCAGGTAATTCCAGGATTTTAAAATTACCGGCAAGCTCCGCATCCAGTTCGTTGGTACGAATTGTTAAATACTTTTGATTATTGGCTATTGATGATTGTAATACCAGCGAATCGAAAGAGAGCGGTACATTATTGTGTGTAAGGTTTGCATCATATATTTTAGCAGAGCCCAGAAAGTCATCAATATTACTTCCTGTAAAGTTTAAATCAAACCGGCCGTTTAAGACAAAATCGTCTAATGTGTATTTTAATTTTTTCAGATCGGCTTTAGCGAGGGTTGCATTAAATGAAAATTGCGGCTCTTTGCCACTCAAATCAATCGTTCCATTTAAACTATCCAGTTTTAAATTAGGGTCATCAATACTAACCAGGCCCGTAAATATTTTTTTTCCAAAATCGCCTTTTATATTTATGTTTTGGTATTCGTAACCAGCAAAACCAAGGCTACGGACATACCCATCGAAATTGGCATCAATATCTTTTTCCGTAAATCCGCTTCCATTTACTTTTCCGTTGAAGGTGATGGAGCCTAACTGGTTGTTATTAAAAAACTCACCCAATTTAAAACCCACAGTTGAAATTTTACCGAGATAAACAGGGGCTTTTTTTTCAGGCAGTTTCATATTGATATCCCCCGTTACGATCCCCAGCCTGGTATTGATGGAGCCAAAAGCTACAAAGTCATTGATGAACCCGGTAAAGTTCCCTTTGTACCGGATATTGCCTAATTTGCTAAGCTGCGGCCGTGTAATATTTTTTAAAGAAGGTACAATTACACTGATATCCGAATAGGTTGTCTGAAGGTCATTGGCGGTGAAATCAATGAAAGTTTTATTGATATCCGGTAACCCGTTTAAAGCGATATCACCATCCACAAAGGAGTTACCACTTTTTATAAGCATTTTTTTGGCGTTTAAATTATCAATGGTACCTTTCACTACACCTTTAATTTGAAAAATCCGCTTCCATGATTTTAATTCGGGAGCAAAAAAAGCGAGGTCATCACTGTTTAATTCACTGTTTATAAAAATCCCTTCCAGGTTTATAGCATGAATAAAATTACCCATGTCCTTCCCGAAATTATTATACTTCATCGCATAATAATTGCCCAGCCTGCTTTTGTTGGTGATTAGCTCCAACTGGTTAAATTCCATTTTCACCGGCGTAAACTTCAAATTGGCCTGTAGCTTTTTTACTTCAAAACCGCTTCTTTCTTTGGTTCCTAACAGTACTTCCGCTGAAAGCGTATCTTTTTCAAAACGTACATGATTTAATACACCGGTAATATTGCCAAAGCGAAGGTGCTGCCCGTCAAAAAGGCCCGCATAAACAGGCCTTTCCGTTTCTACCTCGTTATTGAAAACACCGTTAGTAACATGAATACTATTTGCATTTAGTACCCATCCTTCATTATTCCATTGATAGGGCTGTGGCCGCGAATTTATTTTTTTCGCCTTTTTTCTAATGAGCGGGTCTGGCCTTAACCCTGTGTAATCTTCCTGGGAAAAAATGGGTTCATCCAGGGTAAGCGTATTTAAAATGATCCGTTTTTTTGTAAAATCAACCTCATTAGCATACAGATCCAATTTTTTCACCGCCACTTTCATGTTTTTTCCAACCCACTTATCAATTTGGTTAAACTGGATATTCGTAAACTGGAATACTTTAATATCAAATTCAATTCCTCCTTTTTTCTTAGCCGAAGAATCCGCAGGGCCTCCAAAATAATCCACTAAAAACTGGTAATTCCACACAGAATCCGTCCGTTGCATATTTACAACCGCATCCTCCAACGCGACAAATTTTAAGGTAGCTTTATTCTTCAAAAAAAACCAGTCAGTGATATTTACCCTTGCATTGCCGGCAAATAATAAAGTATCTTTTTGCTGGTCTTCCACCAGGAGCCCTTTCATTGCCATTTTATCAAAAAAGCGATAATTGATATGTTGTACACTTACTTTGGCATGCAACTTATCCGATAGGTTTGCGGCCACTTTGCCGATCAGGAAATTTTGTACAAAGGTTATTTGCAAAACGCCCCAGGTAAAAATGGCCAGTAGTATCAGTGAAAGAAAAAACCAAATCTTTTGTGCTGCTTTTTTAAAGATAAATACCCAGGCTATAAACCAGCCCAATATTAAAATAAGAAACAACCATTTGGGGTAACCTGGTAAAATATAGCCGAGCAAAATAGCAAACGCCAACCAAAATATCAGTGTAAGAGAAAACCATTTTAATATGTTCAGGCTTATGCGCAGGGTTTTATTCAATTGTTTTAAAAATAATTGTTCGCTTCTTTAAGGCAAAATCAATACCAAATATCAGGCAAAATTGTCTGAACTATGATTCTTTTGATTCCTTTGATTGATATGATTTTGCTAAAGTTTTATTTTTCAAAGTAATCATATAAATCACAAAAATCATTATTAAGATGGTTTATACTTCTTATTCGTGAGCCGTTTGAATTTCAAGCCCGTTTCTCCAAAGTTTATGAGTAATCCAATTTCCAGGTTATATGCTTCTAAATAATTAATAGCCTGTGCAAAATTCGTCTCTTCAAATTTATACTGCGCAAGGGATAAATTAGTGATATTTTATTTTGTTCCCTAAACAAATAAAAACAGGCTGCCCCTATCCCTCCCGATGAACCGGGACAGGCTTTCCCGAAAAATGCCGAAAGGTCGGCACAGGTCGGGATGTTCCAAAAGGGGGTAAAAATTATTAATTTAAAACGTAATTAAAGCTCCCCAATGGTATTAAGTACAAGAGGGCGATGCAACGATGATGCCCATTGCTTCACTGCCAGGACAAAAAATCTTCATCACGTTTTTATCCCTTGTATAGTTTGGTCGTTAATCATTGTTCAAATTTTTATTACGGTGATATTACTGATTTTTTTTCTGAAGTATGATTTTTGTGATTCATTTGATTTTTGTGATTTGTGAGTTAAACCTTATTATTATGATATTCCAAATTTCTTAATTGCGCTGTTTCCATAATCATTGGAATCATAAAAATCGGAAGAACCACAGTTCAGGTACCTTCAACCCTCTTCAATACCCCTCCGCCCCATCATCGCCACGTTTATCCGCAATGGCTGTGATGGGTTTTGTTTTACCGGTTTTTATTTCAATTAATTCTGTTCTGCCGATATTGCCCCTTTTGGTTACTTTGTATCCCATTGCTTCCAGTTGCGTAATGGTGGATGCATTAAAATCATTTTCTACCATTATTTCATCGGGTAACCATTGGTGATGAAATTTCGGCTTGTTTACCGCGTCTTCAGGTTTCATTTTATAATCAATCATATTTACCAATGATTGAATAATGCTGGTGGGGATGGTGGTACCGCCCGGTGTGCCCACCACCAGGTAAGGTTTATTATTTTGTAAAACAATAGTAGGCGCCATGCTGCTCAGCATTCTTTTACCGGGCGCTATGGCATTGGCTTCTGCGCCTACAGCGCCATACATATTTGGTACGCCGGGCTTTACACTAAAATCGTCCATCTCATTATTCAAAATAAAACCCGCCCCGCCTACCACCGTTTTGCTGCCATAAGAACCATTGAGCGTAGTGGTAACCGCAACAGCATTGCCGGCCGCATCAATAATACTTAAATGAGTGGTTTCCTCACTTTCTTTTATGATGCCTTCTTTTGTCGCCTGGCTGTTGCCTGCCTGGCCTGGTGTAAAATCTTTCATTCTTTCCAGGAGGTAAGCAGTACTCACTAAAGTTTTTACAGGCACTTTTACAAAGTCGGCATCACCTAAATATTTCGCCCTGTCAGCGAAGGCCCTTCGTTCCGCTTCTGTTAGCAATTGTACGCTTTCAGCCGATTGGAATTTCATGGCGCCAATATTTCTTTGCTCTATCATCTTTAATACCTGTTGCAAAATAATACCTCCGCTGCTGGGTAAGGGCATTGATATTACATGAAAAGATTTGTAATCAAATTCAACCGCCGGCCTTTCTTTCGCTTTATAATTTTTCAGGTCATCGAAATCAATAATGCCTTTTCCTTTTGTCATTTCGGCGATAATTAATTTAGCGGTCGCACCTTCATAAAACCCTTTGGCCCCCCTATCCCTGATTCGTTTTAAAGTATTAGCCAGTTCCTTTTGTATCAAAGTATCCCCTGCTTTCCATTGGGTTTCTTTTACAAAAACAGTGGGGGAAGTATTAAATTGAATAAATGCTGTTTTCAGTTCATTCAGGTCATTTGCCTGGGCTGCTGTTATGGCAAATCCTTTTTCCGCCAGGTCAATAGCTGGTTGTATCAGTTTTTTAAACGCAAGCTTTGCATATTTCATAGAAGCAAATAACCCGGCCACAGTACCGGGTACGCCACTCGCCAAATGGCCATCCTGTGAGAGGTTCATCTGCGGGTTGCCATTCGCATCCAGGTACATATCCCTGCTTGCTTTTGCAGGGGCGGTCTCCCTGTAATCAATGGTGATATTTTTACCGTTTGCCAAATGTGCTACCATAAAACCGCCGCCGCCAATATTGCCCGCCCCGGGATAAACTACTGCCAGCGCCAGTTGTGTAGCGATAGCTGCATCTATCGAATTGCCACCCTGCTTTAAAATAAGGATGCCTGCCTTACTCGCTAATGGATGGGCTGATACAACTGCACCCTTATGGCAATTTACTTTTTTTTGTCCCTGGTATTTGAAAGGATCAATCTTTTGCGCCACTGATAACAAGGCATCGAATATTAAAACCATCAGCAGTGAACCATATAATATTTTAGCTTTCATTTCCTGAATTTTGGTCCAAAATTACTTATTCGGCACTATTTATTTAGTAAATTTGCGCAACCATTCAACTAAAAACATTTATATGAGAACAATCATTATGCTCCTCAGCATTATTATGCCTTTAGTGGCATTATCCCAGAAAACAATTACCGGAAAAGTTTTTGATGCTACGAATAATCAGCCTTTGGCGGCGGCATCCATTGCAGCCAGGGGTAGTACTGCGGGTGTAACAACCGGTAATGATGGAACTTTCACCCTGAAAATTAACGACAATGTAAAGGCAATTGTCGTAAGCTATGTAGGCTATGCAATGCGCACAATAAATATAAGCGGCCCCGTTACTGATTATTCAATTGGTTTGGAAACTTCGGTAGATGAAGTTCAGATAACGGTGATTGGGTCAAGAAATTTATCCAGGACAAAAGTACAAACGCCCGTGCCCGTTGATGTGATACCGGTAGCTACGATGGCGAAAGAAGTGGGACAGATAGACCTGAACCAGTTGCTTACTTTTTCCGCACCATCCTTCCAGTCGAGCAGGCAAGCTATTTCGGATGGTACGGACCACGTGGACCCTGCTCAGTTAAGGGGTCTGGGCACCGACCAGATATTAGTATTGGTAAATGGCAAAAGGCGGCACCAGTCGGCGTTGGTAAATGTAAATGGAACGGTAAACCGCGGCCAGGTAGGAACCGATCTTAATACCATTCCCGTATCTGCTATTGAAAGGGTGGAAGTATTAAGGGATGGCGCCGCTGCGCAATATGGTTCGGATGCGATAGCGGGTGTAATAAATATTGTATTGAAAAAGACAACCAATATATTAAGCGGCAATGTTTCTTACGGAGAAAATGTTACCAGTTATCCTAAGAACTATGCTTTGGGCAAGATCAGAAATATTTCGGTGAAGGATGTTAGCGTGCAGGATGGGGGCGCTTTCCAGGCAGGATTGAATTATGGGTTCAACCTCAATAAAAAAGGCCATATTAATATTACCGGTGAATATTCACTCCGGGAACAATCGAACAGGGCGGGTACCTATACCGGTGCGGTGTATGCAAATGTGAGCGGTGTAAACCGGGATGACTCTATCTTAAACGCAAGGGGATTGACAAGGGATAATTTTGATATGCGGATCGGTAATTCAAGAATTTCAAGTGGCTCCGTTATTGTAAACGCGGGTTATGCACTAAGTAATCAATGGAACTTAAAAGTGTTTGGCGGGTATAGCCAGAAGAGTGGTGAAGCCGCAGGTTTTTTCCGTTATCCATCTTCCATAAGGTCAGGTGCGGGTATTTATGCATCCCAGGGATTAACCCTTTACCCTAATGGATTTCTGCCTTTGATCAAAACAGATATAAAAGATTATTCCTTTTCCATAGGTATGGATGGAAAACTTGGAAAATGGAATGCGAGTTTATCCAATACCCTGGGGATAAACAATTTTGATTTCATGGTAGATAATTCAGTCAACTATACTCAATATGCGGTAACCCCCAGCCCGCAAACGAAATTTGACGCAGGAGGATTAAAGTTTTTGCAAAACACGGTTAATGCAGACCTTACCCGCAACTTTGATGTTTTGGAAGGCTTAAATGTGGCTTATGGAGCAGAGTTCAGGATTGATCAATATGCGCAGCGTGCCGGTGAAGAGGCATCCTATAAAAATTACAATACCAGTGCCGGGGCAGCTTCAGGCGCCCAGGTTTTTGCCGGCTTTGTTCCCGATTATGCAAAGAAAAATTCACGCAGTAATGTTGGTTTATATGTTGACCTTGAACAGGATTTTACAAAGCAATGGCTGGTAGAAGTTGCCTTGCGTTTTGAAAATTATTCTGATTTTGGCAGTACTTTGAACTATAAAGTTGCCACCCGTTATAAAGTAGGTGAATACTTTACAATAAGAGGGGCGTCCTCCAGCGGTTTCAGGGCGCCTTCCATGCAGCAAAGATTTTATGCTAAAACCAATACCTTATTTGTCTCCTCTCCATCAGGCTTGGTGCCTACGGAAAGCGGTACTTTTACCAATGATAGTAAGCCAGCTCAAATATTGGGGATTCCTACATTGAAAGAAGAAACATCCCAAAATTATTCAGTAGGATTTACCACTACCCCTGTAAAAGGCCTGGAAATAACGGTAGATGGGTATCTGATAAATATCAAGGACCGGATCGTATTGACTAATAATTTTGGTGGGGGAACGAATGCAACCTTAACCCAATTGTTGAAAGACAACGGCGCCACCGCCGCAAACTTTTTTACCAATGCGATAGATACCAGGGCGAAAGGGCTTGAAGCGGTAATAAGCTACCGCACCAGTTTTGCGAACGTAAATAAACTAAGGTTTACATTGGCCGCAACATTCATTGAAAATGAAGTGAAGAAAGGAGCGGATGGAAAGCCAGTTATCAAAGCGTCTGACGTCTTAATTAACTCAGGCCAGATAGGTAATTATTTTAACCGGGAAGACCAGAGCAGGATAGAAGTAGCCAATCCGGCTTCCAAGGGTAATTTCACCACCAATTACAATCATAAAAAGTTTGGCGCCATGTTGAGGTTCGCTTACTTTGGAAAAGTTACGTATCTCGATCCCGGCATCAATCCTTCCAATCCCGGCGCCTTTCCGATTAATGCATTTACCGGCCAGCGGGAAACCCTCGACCAGGAATTTAGTTCCAAAACAATTACGGACTTATCCCTTAGTTATGACCTGACTAAAAATTTCGCACTTACGGTGGGTTCCAATAATATTTTCGATGTTTACCAGGATATGCATACTCATAGTACCAACGTATCATCAGGCAGGTTTATTTACAGCCGGCGGGTGCAGCAAATGGGCTTCAATGGCAGGTATATATTTGCAAGGGTTTCATTCAATATTGATAATTTAAAATAAACAGTATTGGTATGATCTGACTAAAGAAGCCAGCCATTATGGAGCTGGCTTTTTTAAATCTTTGAAAGCATATCATAAATATGTGAAGATGGGTGCATTCCAAATTGTCGCTCCATTCCTGAAGGGTTGCCAACCTTTGCAAAGGGTCTTTAAATAATTAGAGTCTATGGAAGGTTGGCAACCCTCAGCGACAATTTGGGATGCACCCGTGAAGATTGCATCCGATAGGCGCAGCAAATTAATTCCTATCTTCCCGCTTTATTTATCCCACATTTTTATTTATGAAGCATTTTTCGGTGTTTACCTTTCTGTTTTTCATCTCCTCCATTTCCATTTTTGGCCAGCAACTTAAAACCCCCGATGAATTCCTCGGTTATCAATTGGGCGGTCAATACACGCCACACCACAAAATAGTAAGTTATTTTCAGCAGGCAGCCGCTGCCAAACCGCAGATGATGAAACTGGAACAGTATGGCGAAACCAGCGAAGGCAGGCCATTGTTACTCGCCTTTATCGCTTCTGAAGAAAACGTTGCAAGGCTGGAAGAGATCAGGAAAAACAACCTGCGGCTAACCGGGATGTTGAATGATAAACCAGGCGATCTCAATGCTCCTGCCATTGTTTGGCTCAGCTATAATGTACACGGCAACGAAACCAGCAGCAGTGAAGTAAGTATGAAAATCTTGTTCGAATTGCTAAACCCCGCTAATGCCCAAACGAAGGAATACCTTAAAAACGTAGTGGTGATCATTGACCCCTGCATTAACCCGGATGGCCGCGACCGTTATGTAAACTGGTTTACGCAGGTGCTGGGTAAAAATGCCAACCCCGATCCCAATGCCCGGGAGCACAGTGAGCCATGGCCGGGTGGAAGGTACAATCATTACAATTTTGACCTCAACAGGGACTGGGCATGGCAAACGCAGGTAGAAACACAGCAGCGGATGATTCAATACAACCGCTGGATGCCCCATGTACACAGCGATTATCACGAGCAGGGCTATAACAATCCTTATTATTTCGCCCCTGCCGCAGAGCCTTACCATGAAGTAATTACACCGTGGCAAAGGGATTTTCAGGTAGCCATTGGAAAGAACAATGCTAAATATTTCGATGCCAATGGCTGGTTGTATTTTACCAAAGAAGTATTTGATTTATTCTATCCGTCTTATGGGGATACCTACCCCACCTTCAATGGCAGCATCGGGATGACTTTTGAACAGGGCGGTAGTGGCCGGGCCGGCACTGCTGTTGTTATCAGTAACGGTGATACGCTTACATTGAAAGACAGGATCGCCCATCATTTTACCACCAGTATGAGTACGCTGGAAGTGGTTGCCAGGAATGAGGCAAGGGTTGTAAAAGAATTCAAGCAATTTTTTGATGACGGTAAAAATAATGGCGTAGGGGAATATAAATCCTTTGTGATAACGGATGTAAACACCAATAAAATTAATGGCCTGAAACGGCTGCTGGATGTAAATGGCATCACGTATGGAACTACTACCGCAGGCTCCTTGAAAGGCTATAATTATTTTACGGGAAAAGAAGAACCTTTCACCGCTACCAATGGCTTGGTGGTAAGTACCTATCAACCCAAAGGTGTGCTGGCAAAGGTTTTATTTGAACCCCGGTCCAAATTAATTGACTCGGCAACTTATGATATTACCGCCTGGAGCCTGCCTTATGTTTACGGGTTGCAGGCTTACGCGGTAAAGGAAAAAATACCTTTTAATAATTATGTGGTTAGGCAAAGAAATAATACGGTTCCTGAAACATCTTATGGTTACCTCGTCGGTTATGCTTCCTTTGAGGATGCCAAGTTTTTAGCTGCTATTATAAATGCGGGTATCCGGGTTCGTTATGCGGAAAAAGATTTTAATTTTAATGGCAACAAATTTAAAAGAGGTACCATGATCGTTCTTAAAAAAGGGAATGAGGGAAAGATGGAAGCCTTTGCGATGGCAGCTCAAAAATATGATGCCAATGTCGCCGCCATTTCATCCGGCTTTGTAGAAATGGGTGCGGATTTCGGAAGCGAAAAAGTGCATTTCATCAAGAAGCCGAATGTAGCGATGCTTACAGGCAAAGGTGTAGATGCCAGCGCTGCCGGTGAAGTTTGGTATTTGTTTGATCAGCAATTAAATTATCCCATTTCGTTGATAAACGCGGAAGATATTGGAAATGTAAACTGGAAAAATATTGATGTGCTTATTTTACCAGGCGGAAAATATAAATTCCTGAGTGATAAGGATGGCGCCAATGATGTAAAGGGTTGGGTAAGGCAGGGTGGAAAAATAATTGCCATGGAAAATGCGGTAATGCAGATGGCGGGCGGTGATTGGGGGATTAAATTAAAAAAGAATGAAGATGAAAAGAAAGAGGAGAAACCTTTGACGTATGCTGAATTAAAAAAGTTTGAAGAAAGTGAGCACAATGGTATCATGAGCAATATCGCCGGTGCGATATATAAAATTGAACTGGACAATTCACATCCGCTGGCGCTGGGGTTCCCGAATTTTTTCTACAACCTTAAGCAGGATGCCAATATGTACGATTATTTAAAAGATGGCTGGAATGTGGGCGTTATAAAAAAAGATAGTTATACGGCAGGTTTTGTTGGCAATAACCTTAAAGAGAAAATCAAAGAAGGCCTGTCAATTGGTGTGCAGGATTATGGAAGGGGAAGTATAGTTTACCTGGCCGATAATCCAATCTTTCGCTGCTTTTGGGAAAATGGAAAAATGTTATTCAGCAATGCGGTTTTTTTAGTAGGGCAGTAGGGTGGGGGAAAAGTAAATAAGGTAAATAGGGTAAATAGTGTAAATAGGGTAAATAAAGTAAATAAGGTAAATAGGGTAAATAGGGTAAATAAGGTAAATAAAGTAAATAGGGTAATGTTACATTGCGCAAGTCATTAGAAAACGAGTTATATTTTTTTGTCCGGGCTGAAGTATTTCATGGCATCATCGTTGCGTCGCCCTCTTGTACTGAATACCATTGGGGAACTTTAATTGCGTTTTATGTTCGACGCATCAAATTTCTTCGTCCCGTAGGGACATAATATCGGTAGCCAGAAAAAAAAATACATTAATAGTCCCTTAGGGACGTGATATTATTCAGGGTTTAATCTCCCTCTGTTATGAGTTCTTTATATCACGTCCCTACGGGACTTATTGAAATTATAATAACCTGTAATTATACCAATATCACTTCCGCCGCGGCGGAATAAAAGGGAAACCTGTTTATTGTTGTAATGA
>JANOTW010000474.1:0-7558 GCA_031416575.1 Ferruginibacter sp. | reverse complement strand
ATGTGCAAAGGCTTTACAATACTTGCGGAATCTATTGAAGCAGGCTTACCCAAAAAACTAGATTGTAATATTTTAGCAAAAATAAATTCTTCAGGCGTGTACAGTACGCCGCCTACTTTTTCCAAATTGGTTTGCATGTTTATTGCAAGTGTTTTATTGATGAGCAAGTCGTGTGTGCCACCAATAATTTCATAATTCATTTTTGTTTCCGTACCAAGGGCTGCACCTTCCGCTGCTTTCACAACCCTATCAAAAATGGATACTGCCAAGGCTCTCCCGGGGTTTCTTACATAATAATAAACTTCAGCAAACTCAGGCACTACATTGGGAGCTTTTCCCCCATTGGTAATTACATAATGAATGCGGGTTTCTTGCGGTATATGTTCCCTCATCATGTTCACCATATTATCCATAGCCTCCACCCCATCCAATGCAGAACGCCCTTGCTCAGGCGACATGGACGCATGTGATGCAATACCGTAAAACCTAAACTTAGCAGACTTATTCGCCAACGCACTAGTATAAGTTACGAAATTATTATCGCCTGGATGCCAATGCAGCGCTATATCCACATTATTAAACAACCCTTCCCTAACCATATATACTTTTCCGCTTCCACCTTCTTCGGCAGGGCAACCGAATACTTTGATGGTGCCTTTTATTTTCCCTGATTCCAATAATTTTTTTATGGCAATACCTGCGGCTACGGAACCTGTACCAAATAAATGATGACCACAGGCATGCGCACTATTTTTATTAGCAATGGGTGTTTTGGTTGGGGAATCATCTTGCGATAAACCTGGCAATGCATCATACTCCGCAAGTATAGCAATAACAGGTGAGCCGCTGCCATAAGTTGCTACAAATGCAGTGGGCATGCCTGCTACACCAGCTTCTACCGTAAAACCATTATCCTTCAAAGTATTTTGTAACAGTGCCGAACTTTTATTTTCCTTATATCCCACTTCGGCATAATCCCAAATACTAAATGCGATTTTTTTATACGCATCATAACCTGATTGAATGTTTGTTGCTGATTCATTTTTTAATACATCAATTGATTTGATATTGTTACTGCTTTGTGCCAGGCAATCGCACCCAATTGCCAGCGATAAGATGGTAAGAAGAATTAATTTCATGATGTTTTTTTGAATGTTGAAATATTTTCGGGTTTACATAAAGGCAAAAGGTATTAAGAAATTTGGATATTTAACCGTAACCAAGTCCCCTATTTTAAATGTTCCGCCATTTGTATTGTCAGTATAAGATGATAAAAATTTCTCCCATTAATGATAGTGCCGAATAAGCTTAAGCATGGTTCGTGTCCTCACGAACCATGCACTTGCTTACTGCCCGTTCTCATTAAAACACTTCTCTCAGCCTTTAAAAACTGAATATTCTTTTCATCCATTTCATTAAACCTTGCAGCGGACTAATAATAATAATAATCGCAGAGATGGTTTACGAGTTGCCGGTGTGTTGCCAGGGGATTGAGGTGTAAACAATTTATCCAGGTTTAAATTCAAGAACCTTAGAGTGAAAATTCAAGAAATAGAAAACAATATTTACATCGGGTGGTTTGCGAGGACACGAACCACCTCATTATATCCTATTTTTTCTTTAACCTCAACTCGTTTGCAGAATGAAGTATGTAGTTCTTGATTTCATTCACTTCATTTTTATTGAGGCGACCTGAAAAATCAGGCATCCCTTTCTTGAGATACATTCCTTTCAAAACAATGTCTTCCATAATTCCAAAAGTACCCTCGCTGGAGTAAGTCAAATTTGGAATGGACCCACCGTTTGCTCCCATCGGACCGTGACAACCAAGACAATTTTTTCCGTACAATATTTGTCCATTCTTTACCTCATCCTTCGATCCCGATACACTTAGATTAATGAGTTCTTTAGGTTTTGTCTTGTCAAAGCCAGCAAAATATTGATTGGCGTCAAGCGCAAATGTGAAAATAGTTCCGGGATAAATATCCCCGGTGAATCGTACCCATAATGCAGGAGGAGCGCCACCCCAGCCTACCGCGATGGATACATACTGGATGCCGTCAACCATATAGGTTATTGGCGGGGCAATCACACCAGCGCCTAGATTATATTCCCATAGTTTCTTACCATCTGTTGCATCATAAGCAACAAATTTCCCATAGGCCGTTCCTTGAAAAACGAGCCCTCCGGCAGAGGTCATTACCCCGCCATTCACAACGCCCTGATATACGTTGGACCCAGGGTGTTCTACTTTCCAAACCAGTTTTTGAGTCAATGGATTCCATGCGAGTAAATGACCCCGGTTCATGTTTTCTGGTGAAGACCCATCTTTTCTTGTTTGGAGATTAGGGTTTGACAGTGAAATATTTATTCCGCTTTCGTTGAACCTCCATGTTGAGTCATGTCCGTAGTAGTGAAAATTAACCTGGGCGGGGATGTACACTAATTTGGTGACAGCGTTATAGGCCATCGAGTGCCAATTATGCCCGCCATTTGGCCCCGGGGATATCGTTACATTTTCTTTTTTGTACCGGCTGAAATCAGTTTCAATCGGTCTGCCTGTTGTCGTGTCAACACGACTAGCCCAATTCATGTACGTGTAGGGTTCTGCTGAAATGAGTTTGCCTGTGATCCTATCCAGCACGTAGAAGAAACCATTCTTGGGCGCTTGCATGATGATCTTCCTTTTCCGCCCATCAATTTCCATGTCAGTAAGGATGAGTTGTTGAGTTGCGGTATAGTCCCAATGATCTCCAGGCGTTGTTTGATAATGCCATACATACTCACCGTTGTCGGGGTTCAGCGCTACTATCGATGAGAGGAATAAATTGTCGCCCTTCCCATTGCTGCGGTGAAACCAATCCCATGGTGAACCATTTCCCGTTCCCACATAAAACAAATTAAGTTCAGGATCGAATGCCATCGCATCCCACGCTGTTCCCCCGCCTCCATATTTCCACCAATCTCCTGTCCAGGTTTTTGCGGCCATCTCCATCGTTTTTGATTCGAAAGGTTTAGAGGGGTCGCCTGGCACAGTATAAAATCTCCATTGTTGCTCTCCTGTCATGGCATTGTATGCCGTAATGTAACCTCTAACGCCATACTCTGCGCCACTATTTCCAATGATTACTTTTCCTTTTACAATTCTTGGGGCGCCTGTGATGGTATAGGATTTTGTAGTGTCAACTGTGAGTACTTGCCAAACGGGCTTGCCGTTGGAAGCATCCAACGAAATCAATCGTCCATCAAAGGTTCCTACAAAAACTCTTCCCTTATATAAAGCCAAACCTCTGTTCACTACATCGCAGCAACCCCGCTCACCATATTTACCGGGAACTTCAGGATCGTATGTCCAAATCATTTTTCCCGTACGGACATCAACGGCAAAGACTTTACTCCATGGACCTGTGAGAAACATAATCCCATCTAGCACTAAAGGTGTCGCTTCAATACCCCGCGTTGTCTCCAGGTTCAGCGCCCAGGCGAGACCAAGCTTTCCGACATTGTCCTTGTTGATTTGTGTTAATGAACTGAAGCGATCTTCGGCATAATTCTTTCCATACGTTACCCAGTTTTCTGGGGTATTGTCTGCGTTGGCCAAATAAGCATCGTCAACAATTGCCGTTGCTTGTTTGATATGTTCTTCAGAACCGGGTTCAGGTTTTATACTGCACTGAATTAAAGTAAAAGTCAGCACAAGAATTAATAATGCTGCAGGAATTCTCCTGATTGTTGTCAATGTTATCATTACACTTTCGATTAGGTGTGAATTTAAAGAAATTATTGTTTGTTTGTTTGTTTGTTTGTTTCTTCCTTAGCCATGGTTCGTGTCCTCACGAACCATCCACTTGCTTACTGTCCGATCTTATTAAAACTCTTCCCTCAGTCTTTAAAAAATCAATATTTCTTTTCATCCATTTCATTAAACCTTGCAGAGGATTAATAATAATAATCGCAGAGATGGTTAACGAGTTGCCGGTGTGCTGTCAGGGGATTGAGGTGTAAACAATTTATCGGGGTTTAAATATAAGAACCTTTGAGTGGATATTCAAGAAATAGAAAACAGTATTTACATCTGGTGGTTCGTGAGGAGATACCACGGCATTGGACAACACAAAATATATACGAATGTTTTTATTAAATCCCAAATTTGTATAAAAAAGTATCTTGTTTGATTGCTAATGATTTCAGGTGTTTTAGCGAAAGTTTGGGTTATTATAAAACCTTCGTAAAGCCAATTATTTTGAAAAGCAATTATGGGGCATATTTGAGAAGCTTTTGATTAAATATGTAATTGCCCTCAATGAATATTATTATTATACCTAAGCCGTGCATAACGCAATTAAAGTTCCCCAATGGTATTCAGTACAAGAGGGCGATGCAACGATGCCGCTCATGGCTTCACTGCCCGGACAAACAATTTTTTTATAAATGAAATTCCCATTCGTCGCCACATTTTCGTTCTTTGTCTCAAAGATTAACCCTGCACATTTTTCACTGGCTATTTTTATAAATTACAGATACCAGTAAATGCTTTGTATATTTGAAAAATAAAAACCAAAAAGTTTAAACTTATGCCTGCTCCTTCATCATCCCGTTTTTGCAAAAGTATTGTCGCTGTTTTTTTGTTGCAGTGTTTAACAGGCAACATGGTTGCCCAGCAAAATAACACGTCATCAGAAAATGATTTTAAAACAGTCATTAATAAGAATGGCCCCGTATTGGGCTACTCGCCGGCTTCCGGAGTAAAAATTATTACAATCAACGGATTGAATTTTAAAGACCTTAATAAGAATGGCCAACTGGATAAATACGAAGACTGGCGGCTGGATGTGGGCCTGCGGGCAAAAGACCTTGCGGCAAAAATGACCAAAGAGCAAATAGCCGGGCTAATGCTGTACAGCGGCCACCAGGCTGTACCTGCCAGCCTACGTGGGATTGGAGTAGCCACTTATGCCGGCAAGCCCTTCCCGGAAAGTGGTGCAAAGGCATCTGACATTACTGATCAGCAAAAAAAGTTTTTGACAGAAGATAATTTGAGGCATGTATTGGTTACCCGTGTGCAAAGCCCCGAAGTGGTTGCCCGGTGGAACAACAATGTGCAGGCACTGGTAGAAGGCCTGGGGCTGGGGCTTCCCTCCAACAACAGTTCCGACCCACGCCATACCGCGGTGGCCAGCACGGAGTATAACCTGGGCGCTGGTGGCAGCATTTCTATGTGGCCCGAAGAGTTGGGCATGGCGGCCACCTTTGACCCCGCCATTGTACAAAAATTTGGCGCCATCGGTGCACAGGAGTATAGGGCACTGGGTATTGCCACTGCCCTATCGCCACAAATTGATTTGGGTACGGATCCACGCTGGAACCGGCTGGCAGGCACTTTTGGTGAAGACCCTGCATTATCTACCGACATGGCCCGTGCTTATGTAGATGGTTTTCAAACTTCTGTTGGCGCGGCGGAGATTAAAAATGGCTGGGGCTTTACCAGTGTAAATGCCATGGTAAAACATTGGCCCGGCGGCGGCCCCGGAGAGGCTGGCAGGGATGCACATTTTGCGTATGGCAAGTTTGCCGTATATCCGGGAAATAATTTCCAGGCTCACCTCACGCCGTTTATTGATGGCGCTTTCAAATTATCGGGTAAAACAAAAAAGGCTGCTGCAGTAATGCCCTACTACACGGTTTCATATAACCAGGATAAAACAAACGGGGAGAATGTTGGTAACGGCTTTAGTAAATATATTATTACCGATCTGTTGCGCAACAAATATAATTATGATGGCGTGGTATGTACCGACTGGCGCATTACCGCTGATGAAGGCAAAACGCCGGATTTATTTGCCGGCAAATCATGGGGTGTTGAAAAATTATCCATAGCAGAGCGGCACTACATAGTACTGATGGCTGGTGTTGACCAGTTTGGCGGTAACAATGCCGCAGGCCCTGTATTAGAAGCTTATCAAATGGGTGTAAAAGAACATGGCGAAGCATTTATGCGTAAACGTTTTGAACAATCTGCCACCCGTTTGTTGCGTAATATTTTCCAGGTGGGTTTATTTGAAAATCCGTACATCGATCCGGCAGTATCTGTAAAGATTGTTGGCAATCCCGAGTTTATGAAAGCCGGTTATGATGCACAGGTAAAGTCGGTAGTAGTATTAAAGAATAAAGGAACAGTACTTCCGTTGGCTAAAATGAAAACAGTTTATATACCCAGGCGTTTTACACCGGCAGCAAGAGATTGGTTTGGTAATACAACTCCTGAAAAACTGGACTACCCGGTTAATATAGACCTGGTAAAAAAATATTTTACCGTTACCGACGATCCGTCAAAAGCCGATGTGGCACTGGTATTTGTAAAGGGCCCTGCCGGTGGTGTTGGTTATGACCAGGTGGACAAGGAAACCGGCAATGGTTATGTTCCTATCTCACTGCAGTACCTGCCTTATACTGCAGAGCATGCAAGGGCGCAGAGTATGGCTGCCGGCGACCCCGTGATTGACCCCGCCAACACAAACCGTACGTACAAAGGCAAAGCATTTACTGCCTCAAACACTACCGATTTAAAAACAATTTTAGAAACCAAAGCTGCCATGGGCGGTAAACCGGTGATCGTTTCAATGGCACTTGGCAACCCTGCAGTGGTGGCCGAATTTGAAAATGAAGTTTCCGGTATCATCGCAAGTTTTGGTGTGCAGGACCAGGCTTTGTTAGACATTATTTCCGGTGCAAAAGAGCCCTCCGGCCTGTTGCCCATCCAGATGCCTGCGAACATGAAAACAGTAGAGGAACAAAAAGAAGATGTGCCACATGATATGGAATGCCATATAGATTCCGAAGGCAATAAATATGATTTTGCTTTTGGCTTAAACTGGAAAGGTGTAATTAATGACAGCCGGGTTTTAAAATACAGGAAGCCCGCTAAAAAATAAATAATAAAGAAGGTTATTTTATTTTATGAGGTGGTTGGTTGTATCACACATTAATCACTTTTATATCCATCAGGCGCAGGGTACCGGCCCTGTGCCTTCCTTGTTACTTATCTATGCTCAACTTAAAATAGCATGAATTGAAAGATCATGCATTTAATTTATAACGCAATTATAGAGGGTGCAATTCAAATTTTCGCTGGCTGGTGGGACACCAGCCAGGGGCCGCGAGCCGTGGTCGGTGTCCCACCGACCACGGCCTTGATAAGTGGAACGAAAATTTGAAATGCACCCATTATAGATCCACATCCGATAGCTATCGGATTTTATGCGGTACAAGTCCCGGTTCAAGTGTAACATCGGGATGCCGAAAGCGGGAAAGCACTTATCAAACGTGCTACACATAACGATCCGATGGAACGCAAAAGATGGTTACTAAATGGCATTGATTATCAACCAATCTTCAACATTATCACATCATCATTTATGATTCATCACTCATCACTCATCACTCATCACTCATCACTCATCACTCATCACTCATCACTCATCACTCATCACTCATCACTCATCACTCATCACTCATCACTCATCCACTCATCCACTCACTCACTAATTCACTAACTCGC
>JANOTW010000473.1:0-5418 GCA_031416575.1 Ferruginibacter sp. | reverse complement strand
CCATTGTTACTACGTGATATTGAGTTCTGAAGTAATCAAACAACTACAATGGGGTGGCAAAGAGACTGCAAAAATCTAAATGTCGCCACCCCTTAAATTTTTTATTATGAAACAAAAAATTATAACGGGCTTAATGATTATGCTGCTCCATCAATTTGTCAGCACTGGTTTTGCCCAACAGCAAAAAGCGGAAGAAGTATGCTATAATCCCAATGCAAAAGGTGATACAAGTAAAAGAAGTATTAAAAGCGCTGCTGTAAAGAAAATAGGCGCTGCTTCTGTTGCCATTAATTACCATTCGCCGGGTGTACGGGGCAGAACTATTTGGGGAGGTTTAATCCCTTATGGTGAAGTTTGGGTTACAGGGGCGCATAATGCTACCAATATAGAAATAGATAAAGATTTTATTGTTAATGGAGTAACCATACAAAAAGGTAAATACGCCATTTTTACTATACCTGGAAAAAAAGATTGGACTGTAATAATTAATAAAAACTGGAACCAGCACTTAACGGATGATTACCAGCAAACCGAAGATATTGTAAGAATAGAAGTGAAACCAGTGCAGCAAAAAACAATTATACAAAGGTTGCAGTATTTCATTTTAGACAATGGAAATAACAAGGGAACGATAGCAATGGTTTGGGAAAAATTAAGAATTGCGTTCGAAATAACTATTAAATAATCACACCATTATGGAACATCAGCATCATTCCAAAACACCTGCAAAAACAGCAGTACCTGATAGTCTGTCAAATCAAAAAATAGCAACAAAAAATCAAAATACGGAAGCAACTAAAACCTACACCTGTTCAATTCATCCTGAAGTGATTTCAGATAAGCCGGGCAAATGTCCAAAGTGTGGAATGGAATTAATAGAAAAAAAATAACACTGTAATTCAAAACAATGGTAACAATGCAAAGGCAAACAAATTGGTATGAAATCATTGGAGGACCAGGTTCCGGTAAAACTACTACAGTTAACCAGCTCAAAGAAAGAGGATACATAACAACCTTTGAACATGCCAGGCATTACTTGGATACACAGCGGTTAAAAGGTAACAGTATCGAAGAGGTTAGGAAAAATCAGAGAGAATTTCAATTGGAAGTTTTAGATATGCAGATTGAGCAGGAGAATCAAATTTCCCCTGATGTTCTTGTCTTTCCTGACCGTGCAATTTCTGATGCCCTTGCTTACTATCGTTTCTTAAATCTTTCGCAAGATGAAAAGTTAACAGCGGCATTGAATACTGTTTCCTACAAAAAAATCTTCATTCCCGATTGTCTGCCGCTTCCCCTGGCTGGTGGAACACCAGCCAGCGACAATTTGGGATGCACCCCATTTAACGGCCTGTGTTTCTCCATATAAAACGTGGAAAAAGGTCCCCAATGGTATGCCGTACAAGGGAGTGACACAACGATGCTGCCATGAAAAACAAATGTTTGTAAACAAATTTCAATTCTTATTCTTATTCTTGTGCAGGGCCAATAAAAAAAATGCGCATTTTTATATTGTGTTGATTATAAAAATTAACTCTCCATCCGATGCTTAATAAACTTATAAAATTTTCTTTACGGAACCGCCTGTTTGTTGTTGCCTTTGCTGCTTTGCTAATGGTATATGGCGTGTTTACTTTTATGAACCTGCCGGTAGATGTATTGCCGGATCTTAACAGGCCCAGGGTAACCATATTTCTTGAAGCTAACGGCATGGCACCCGAAGAAATAGAAGCTCAGGTGAACCTGCCGGTGGAAACATCCCTGAATGGGGCGCCCGGCGTAGAAGTAGTTCGCTCCGTTGCATCACCGGGGTTGGGGCTTGTATTTGTTGAGTTTGACTGGAACACGGATGTGTATAGGGCAAGGCAACTGACTGCGGAAAAGTTGCAATCGGTACGGTTGCCACAAGGCATCACGCCACAACTGGGGCCCATCAGTTCTATCATGGGGCAGATAATGATGGTGGCTGTTACCAGCGATACTACCGCTCCATCCGAATTGAGAACGATATCCGATTTTACTATTCGCAGAAGGTTGATGGGCATCAAAGGCATATCGCAGGTAATTCCTATTGGTGGCGAAAGGTTGCAATACCAGGTGCTGGTATCTTCCCAAAAATTGCGGCGGTTTAATTTAAGTATTGATGAGGTAGATGCCGCATTAGCGCTTACCAATCAAAATACGACCGGCGGTTTTTTTGATAATAACGGGTCGGAAGTATTGATCCGAAACATTGCCAGGGCGAATACATTGGATGACCTTGCCAATACAGTGATATCCAATAAAGATAACGCCCCGGTTACTTTAAGCCAGGTAGCGGAAGTTAAATTTGGTGGCGCCGTAAAAAGAGGGGATGGATCGCTGAATGGAAAGCCGGCCGTTATCCTGAATATTGAAAAACAGCCTGGCGCTAATACGGTTACGCTTACCAATGATGTTTTAAAAGCAATCGAAGAGATACAGGTATCCTTGCCCAAAGATGTAAAAATTCATACGGATGTATTTAAACAAAAGGATTTTATCGTTAATTCACTGACCAATGTAGAGCAGGCGTTAAGAGATGGGTTTATTTTAATTGTGATCATCCTGTTTCTTTTCCTGCTTAATTTTCGCACTACGGTCATTACCTTAACCGCCATCCCTTTATCATTAATCATTACGGCGATCGTTTTTAAAATCTTCGGCATTTCAATCAATACCTTAACGCTTGGCGGGTTGGCCATCGCTATTGGAGAATTGGTAGATGATGCCATTGTAGATGTTGAAAATGTTTACAGAAGGTTAAAAGAAAATTACAGGAGCCCGGCGCCAAAACCAGTAATGAAAGTTATATACGAGGCAAGCAGCGAAGTAAGAAATTCTATTGTGTATGCTACCATCATAGTGGTGTTGGTATTTCTTCCTTTGTTTTATTTGCAGGGCATCGAAGGCAAAATATTCGCCCCGCTGGGAATCGCCTACATTACTTCCATTGTGGCTTCGCTTTTTGTGTCACTAACAGTTACGCCTGCCTTGTGTAGTTATTTGTTGGGCGGGGAAAAAAGTTTGAGGCAAATTAACCTGATGTTTTGGAGAAAGAAAAAAGTTATTGCCGCATCAGATAATACCGCGCCTTATGAACCTGGGGCCCACGAAGATTCACCATTGGTACGCTGGCTTAAGGCAAAGGATACAAGATTACTGCATTGGGGTTTAAAGCGCCCTAAACTCATCATTGGTATTGCCGCGGCACTCATTGTGGCCGCCATGGCGATGGTGCCATTTTTTGGTACGGAGTTTTTGCCACCTTTCAATGAAGGCAGCTTTACCATCAATGTGGTAGCCCCGGCCGGTACTTCATTAGCGGAGTCAAATAAAATTGGCAGCCTGGCGGAAAAGCAGATTTTAAAGATACCCGATGTACTCCTAACCTCACGCAGAACGGGCCGTGCGGAGTTGGATGAACATGCGGAGCCACCAAATTATACGGAAATAGATGTGGCGCTGAAAGATGGCCACCGAAACATGAAATTGGTTTTAGCCGACATCAGGGAGCAGTTGAAAATTTTAAAAGGCAGCAATATAAATATTGGCCAGCCCATCTCTCACCGGTTAGATCATTTGCTTTCGGGCGTAAGGGCCCAGGTTGCCGTAAAAATATTTGGTAACGATCTCACGGATCTTAGAACCAATGCGGGGGCAATGAGAAAAATTTTGAGTACAGTGCCGGGTGTTGTTGATCTTCAGGTAGAGAAGCAGGTATTGGTGCCACAGTTAAAAATCAGTATGGATCGAAAAGCATTGGTGAGGTATGGCCTGCAGGCAGGCAAGGTGGCGGAAAATTTAGAGATTTTTTACAATGGTAAAGTGAGCAGCCAGATACTTGACGGGCAAAAAACATTTGATGTGCTGTTACGCACAACTGATGTTGACAGAAGCAATATTGAAAATATCAGGAACACGCAAATAGCATTGCCAAACGGTTCACTCATTCCATTATCGCAAGTGGCGGCTATTGAAATGGAGAACGGCGTTAACTCCGTATCACATGAAAATACACAACGCCGGATTGTCGTAAGCGCCAATGTGCAGGGGCGGGACCTGGGAACTACCGTAAAAGAAATGCAACGGAAAGTAAACGCGGAACTTAAATTGCCACAGGGTTATTTTCTACAATGGGGTGGCCAGTTTGAAAGCCAGCAATCTGCATCAAAGCTGATAGGTATTTTAAGTATTTTTTCTTTTCTCGGCATTTTTTTAGTGTTGTTCAGTCATTTCAAATCATCAAGAATTGTATTACAAATCATGCTCAATATACCGCTGGCATTAATAGGAAGTGTGGTGGCGGTAATGCTTACGGGTGGTGTTTTTTCCATTGCAACCATGGTAGGTTTTATAACGTTAACGGGCATAGCAAGCAGAAACGGAATTATGATGATTTCGCATTACATCCATTTGGTACAGCATGAAGGCGAAACTTTTGGCGATAAAATGATTATCCGGGGTTCATTGGAAAGATTGGTTCCCGTATTGATGACGGCCCTGGTGGCTGCATTGGCGCTGATACCGTTAACCATGGATGCCAGCGCCCCCGGCAAAGAAATTCTTTACCCGGTTGCTACGGTTATTTTAGGAGGTTTAATAAGTTCTACGCTGCTGGATATGATTGTAACGCCGGTGGTGTTTAAACTGTTTGGAGAAAAAGCTGTAAAGAAGTATTTGGCGGAGCAGGATAAAAAAGAATTTGAATAAAAAGAAATGCCGGGATACCTGCCACTTGCAAACTGAATAAATGGTTATTTAATTTTCAAGTACCTGGCCTTATAGCCCCGGATGAAATACGGGGTTGAATAATGTGATTGCAAATTTATATTTGTGTTGAGTTTATTGAATGGCATTATCCTTCTTTGATCAATTTGATTTTGTTAATTTTCTTTTTGGCAAAAAGAAAAATAACCACTTTTATACAACCCTATTTTTTTTTGTCCGGGCTAAGAAGCTATGTGGGGCATCGTTGCATCGCTTGCCGACAGCATTTGTCGGCATCCCGATGTTACACTTGAATCGGGACTTGTACCTCATACCATTGGGGAACTTTACCCACGTTATTTGTAAAAAGCATCAGACCGCCTGGATTGACAACCCTGTACATTTCAATAAAAGGGCCCAGATTTATTTTGTGGGAATAAATCAAGGATTCTGGGTTTTTGCAACTTAAATTAAGTGGTCCCCTAAATGAATGGATCTTGAGCAAACAAATGTTCCCTGATTTAACTTCCAGGATTCCTTGAACAGTTTCATCGCTATTTTGTGAATTGATAGTGTCAGGTTCTATTGTGTGATTATAAGACACTATTTTTAATAAAAAAGGTAAAATGAAACCAATTATGCCAGGGGCATAACCTGTTTGTAGCAATCGAAATAAATATAAAAATTGCC
>JANOTW010000472.1:0-7671 GCA_031416575.1 Ferruginibacter sp. | reverse complement strand
ATCAGGCGCAGTTTATGAACTGGCAGAAGGCCTCCCCTTTTGCAACATCCCGATTTTTCCGTTGGTTTAAATAATTGACAACCAATAAAAAATGACTGCAAATTTTCAGGGTCAAGCTCCCCTCTCCTTCGGAGAGGGCCTGTCCCGATTTTTCGGGAGGTTGGGGGTAAGGTCAAACGCAGGGTTAAGCAGACCAATATTTAATAGCTGCCAATCATTCATTTCAACAAAGTGTATGTTGGCTATTTTGCAGCCACGCTGCGGGGCGAATTTGGGATGCACCCAAAATAATTTATGGATATTTTAAATATGCATATTGGTAATTTTGTGAATCATTTTCTTTTTAAATTTCAGATACCCATAAGCACATGAGCAATATCACCATAGCCAAACCACAGGTAGAAATTGACGATGCGGTAAAGGAACTCATAGCTCATCAAACAGAAGAATGTACCATTGTGCATTGCCGGTATTTTACGGATGAAGCCGCCGGCATCCGGATCTGGCCCAGCACTTTTTTGGTGGAAGATGGGGGCAGGCGGTGTAAACTGATCAAAAATTTCAATATTTCGATTATGCCCCAATGGACCTATCATTTTATTGAAAATAAATTCATTCGTTTTACCCTCGTTTTTACAGCCCTGAGCAGGGATTGCCAATATTTTCATTTATTGGAAGATATACCGCAACCCCTTGGATTTTATAGTAAAAAGGTACTAAGGAATAGCAGCGGAGTATATACAGTGGAAGTCTTTTGTTCATGAAAGGGTTTATGCCTTACCAAATCTGACATGATAAAATGTAAAGTAAAATGCAATTTTTAGATACTACCCTGAACCCGGTACCTGTCATGATGCGTACTCTTTTTCTCAACAGGCAAATTATATTATTAAGAAAACTTAATCTTTTACAATTTTTTTTTATAAATTTCCATCCGAAACACTATAAAAAAAAATATAGTAATTATCTTTCCTGCATCATAAAATCTTTCATTTTTTTCAATTTAACAAATATCATATGAATATTGTAATTGTTCCTGTTGATTTTTCAGCCACCTCTCTGCATACAGCCCGCTACGCCGCTCAGTTATTGGTGGGCCATCCTGGAGTAAATATTTTGCTGTACCATAGCTATTCAAAACCCTCGGAAGAAGCCGCAGCAATAGAAAGCCTTGAAGAGCTGAGAAGCGAATTAACATCCGGTCATACAGTAAATATAGATATACTGGTACATAAAGAAGATGATTTTGTGGATGGCCTGGAAAGAGCGGTTCGGCACCGTAAAGCCGAGTTGGTGATCATGGGCATTACCGGAAAATCCGCCCTGGCACAGGTTTTCTTTGGCAGCAATACTTTAAAAATGGTTGAATCCAAAGTTTGCCCGGTTATGATCGTTCCCGAAAAAGCGCCTTTTACCGAGATCAGGAACGTAATGCTCACATCCGACTTCAAGGATACTTCAAGAACAACACCTTCGGCTCCTATTAAAGATTTTTTAAGCGTATTCAATCCCCGGCTACACATTGTAAATGTTGATAAGGATCATTATATCTCGCTTACTACCAGTTACGAAAAGGAGAAGCAAAACCTGGCTAAAATGTTTGAAGCTTATGATCCTGAATTCTATTTTATGCGGTTGTATGATGTAAATGAAGCACTCAATCTTTTTGCTGAAGACAAGGATATTGACCTGATAATCCTTATCCGGAGAAATGAATCATTTATGGAAAAACTGTTCACAGCCAGCCACACCAAGGCTATCACTTACCAAAGTAAAGTGCCCATATTGGTTATGCATGAATAAATCATTTGTGGAATTAATCTTTTTAGGGCCAGCATTTGGCATATCGTAATAGTTTATATTTCGCAACGGGCAAATTAGTGAACTTTTCAAGGGAAACCGCATAAGGTTAAAAACGTGGGAAAGATTTTTTTTGTCCAGGCTGTGAAGCAATGTGGATCATCGTTGCATCGCCCTCTTGTACCTGATATCATTGGGGAACTTTTATTACGTTTTAAATTAATTATTACCCCCTTTTGGAACATCCCGACCTGTGCCGACCTTTCGGCATTTTTCGGGAAAGCCTGTCCCGGTTCATCGGGAGGGATGGGGGTAGCCTGATTTATTTTTTTATTGAACAAAGTAAATATCACTATTTTATCACTTGCGTAGTTTGAATTATTCACGCTTTTGTCCATTGCGAAGTATAGGAGGCAACTTTTCCCACTTAGAAGCTGTTTAAAAATGAAATTTTCGTTCCCCATTTTGCGGTTGGTGAGGGCACCAACCGCGGCGAACCGCCCCGGCCAGTGTCCCCACCTGCCTGTTTGCAATGATAAGTTATTCTAAAAACCGTAATTAAAAAGCTTCTTGGAGAAAATGAAATTATCATGAAAGCCGGGCTCATCATTTTTATACGCAACCCCATTGCGGCTAAAGTAAAAACAAGGCTTGCCAAAACATTGGGCGATGAAAAAGCGCTCATCATTTACCACCAGTTATTAGCCCATACCCATCAGGTTACACGGGAACTTTCCTGCGACAAGTTTTTATATTATTCAGACTGGGCGGAACAAAATGATAAGTGGGAAAATGACCGCTTTCAAAAAAAGGTTCAGCGATCAGGTGATTTGGGCGAACGAATGGCCAATGCTTTCCTTGAACTTTTTAATGAAGGCTATGAAAAGTTGCTGATCATTGGCAGCGACTGCCTTGAATTAAATGAACCGGTCATCCGCGATGCTTTTGATAGCCTGGATAACAATGAGGTTGTTATAGGGCCTTCATCTGACGGAGGTTATTATTTATTGGGAATGACCGCTTACTTTCCTGACCTGTTCTTAAATAAAAAATGGGGTTCCCCATCTGTTTTAAAAGACACCTTACAGGATTTGACTACTGCCAATACCAGGGTTGGAAAATTAGTTACACTCAATGATGTGGATGAAGAAAAAGACCTCCCGGATTCCCTCCTTCAACTGGTAGCATTCAATTAAGGATGTTAATATTTGGCACAACTGCTATTGATGGCACTTTTATTTATAAAAAAACAGCTTTTTTTTGATCCATTTTGAAACTACTGTTAGTATTTTAAAGTATATAGATACTACCGGGAGGCCCCACAGGTTTTAAAAACCTGTGGGGTATTTGCAACACGCTGATTATCCCGGTGCACCGGGAGGAAAAGATCCCCAATGGTATGCGGTACAAGAGTACCCAAATAAGCCGGGGCTTATGTTTCGCTAATAATCCCGATGCATCGGGAGGAAAAGTTTACAGGTCAATTATTTATAAAGGGCGAACTGTTTTTTAAAGGGAGGCTTAATTTGAAGGCCCTGTTTTGCCCCAGGCCCTCCCGATGAACCGGGACAGGCTTTCCCGAAAAATGCCGAAAGGTCGGCACAGGTCGGGATGTTCCAAAAGGGGAGGCCTTCTGCCAGTTCATTAACTGCGCCAGATGAACCGCCCGGTACAACGCAATTAAAGTTCCCCAATGGTATTAAGTACAAGAGGGCGATGCAACGATGTTGAGAAATGAAATAAAGTTTGGACAAAAAACTGTATCGCGAAATCCCGATTTTTCGGGAATGCCATGAAATACTTCAGCCCGGACAAAAAATAAGCAGGGTTGTATAGAGTGTCACAAGGATGCTTAATTGAAATCTTTCTGCAAGGACAACAAAAAAAGTATGGTTGCATAAAAAAATACAGATAATAATTTGACTAATTCCAAATACAATACCCGTTATACAACTCCACTTTCAGGGCTGGCGCAAAGCAAGCTCTTTGAAGGCCTCCCCGCTAAGCAGCGGGGCCGGAAGCAAAATATGCTATCATGAAAAAAATAATTATTATACTCTGCGCTTCTATTTTTTTTAACGCCTGTACAAGCGCACAAAAAAACAACAGCCCTGCTCCCACGCATGAAAAATGGTCGGCGCTGTTACAGAAATATGTTAACAGCAAGGGAATGGTGAACTACAAAGCCATGAAAGCCGATAAAGCGAAACTGGATGAATATTTAGCGATACTAAGTAAGCAAAAACCCGCTAAAAACTGGAGCAGGAATGAAACGCTGGCTTTCTGGATAAATGCTTACAATGCTTTTACCATTAAACTTATACTGGACAATTACCCTGTAAAAAGCATTAAGGACCTGAACCCTTCGGTATCCGTTATTTTCGTGAATACGGTTTGGGATAAAAAGTTTTTTTCGATTGGTGGCGATAAGATGAGCCTGAATAATATTGAGCATGGAATACTGAGAAAGATGAATGAACCCAGGATGCACTTTACCATCGTGTGCGCTTCCGTTAGTTGCCCGAAGCTGCTGAATACCGCTTATGAAGCCACTACGCTGGATAATCAATTGAATAAAGCCGCCAGGGATTTTTTAGCGGATAATACCAAAAACCAGGTAAATGCCAACGGCCCAAAACTTTCGAAGATTTTTGATTGGTTCAGCGGGGATTTTAAAGCGAACGGCAAATCAAAAATTGATTTTATCAACCAGTTTACTACCATAAAAATTGACAGGAATGCCGATATTAGTTACCTTGATTATAATTGGAACCTGAATGAATAAAAAAAATGAACATATTGTCATCATTGGCAATGGTATCTCCGGAATTACAACAGCCAGGGAGGTGAGGAAACAAAGCGATCATGCCATCACGGTAATATCCTCGGAATCCGAGTATTTTTTTTCAAGAACAGCACTCATGTACGTGTATATGGGGCACATGAAATTTGAGCATACCCAACCGTATGAAAATTTTTTCTGGCAAAAAAACAAAATCAATCTTATAAAAGCCTTTGTGAAAAACATTGATACGGCTGCAAAAAAAATAGACCTTGATAATGGCGATTCAATACCTTATGACAAATTAGTAATTGCAACCGGCTCCAAATCCAACAAGTTTGGCTGGCCCGGCCAGGATTTGAAAGGCGTGATGGGAATGTATTCCAAACAAGACCTTGAATACCTGGAACAATGCACAAAAAATTGTAAACGGGCGGTGGTGGTTGGAGGCGGATTGATAGGTATTGAAATGACGGAAATGCTGCATTCAAGAAACATCCCGGTTACGCTTTTGGTAAGAGAAGAAAGTTTTTGGGATAATATTTTGCCTCCCGCTGAATCAGCGATGATCAACCGTCACATCAAAGAACATCATATTGACCTGAGATTATCAACTAATCTTAAAGAAATCCTTTCGGACCAAAATGGCAAAGCCAGGGCGGTTGTTACAGAAAAGGGTGAAACAATTGAGTGCCAGGTAGTAGGGCTTGCAGCGGGCGTTTCGCCCAATATTGATTTCCTGAAAGGCACTGGTATTGAGCTGGGAAAAGGCGTTAAAGTAAACCGCTACCTGGAAACAAATGTTGAAAATGTGTATGCTATCGGTGATTGTGCGGAACAACACCAAGCCATTGAATTACGTAATACAGTAGAGGCGGTTTGGTACACCGGCAGGTTAATGGGTGAAGCGCTGGCACAATCCCTTTGTGGTAAAAAAACGGCCTACGATCCCGGCCCATGGTTTAACTCAGCAAAATTCCTGGATATTGAATATCAAACTTATGGCTGGGTTTGGGCGCAGCCACGGGATTATGAAGAACAGTTTTATTGGGAACATTCAAATGGGAAAAAAGCTATCCGTATTTCTTATCATAAAGAAACCAGGGCTTTCCTGGGTATCAACTGTTTTGGGACCAGGATGCGGCACGAATTTTTCGACCAGGTATTAACCAATCAACTTTCGGTTGATACCGTTATAAGCAATCTTAAAAAGGCGAATTTTGATCCGGAATTTTATACCACTTATGAAAAAGAGATCAGGGCCGCTTTTGAAAAAGACCATTCCACATTAATACCTGCAAACAATGGATAAGAAAATCATCAGTCTCTCATTAGCCAACCCGGAGCCAAATAACCTGGATGTTATTCAGAAGCTATCCATAGGCATGGGTATTACCGGCCTCTTTATTTTTTGCCTGGCTTTATTCAATATAAATTTTCCATTTAAAGCGGTATGGCTTTATGGTTCAATTATTTTTATTCTTGCAGGAATAATTATTTATTCCATCAGCGCTTACAAAAAATTGCCTGAAGGCATCAAAAATAACGGGGTCTATTTTAAAAGCATTTCAAACAAAGGCATTTGGGGTTGGGGTGCAGGTATAGTTTTAACAGCGCTGTATGTTTTTCTTTATTGGTTTCCTGAATATCTGGGAATGGGTAAGAATGGCGCTCCTAACAAGGGGCTCGTGAGCTTTTTTGATCCGTTGAGTTATTTTTTAAATGGCCATGCTGCAAGCCAGTGGTTTGTGTATGGCACGCTATATACGATGGCCATTTTGGGGTTTGGATATAAATTTATTTTAAAATACCGGCACAATAAATACCAGTTGGTAAGAACCATTTCAGTCATGTTTTTCCAACTGGGTTTCGCATTTTTAATTCCTGAGATATTATCCAAACTAAATCCCGCATTGCCCTATTTTTCCAAAGACATTAAAAATATGTGGCCGCTCAATTACTATTTTTTTGAAGACTGGCATCTTAAGGGTATGCTGGACGGTGGCAACATCGGAATGTTTATGCTTCTATTCGGATTGGCAATGATCTTTATCATATCACCCATACTCACCTATTTTTATGGCAAGCGCTGGTATTGTAGCTGGGTGTGTGGCTGTGGCGGATTAGCGGAAACCGCAGGAGATCCCTTCCGCCATCTTTCCAATAAAAAACTCGGCGCCTGGAAATTTGAACGCTGGTGTGTTCATTCGGTTTTGGTATTTGTAGTACTCACCACTATCGCGGTATTATATACATTTTTAGGCGACAATGCAAATAGTGTTTTGATAACAAGAAACCAGTTTACCCTGGGCGTTGTTATCTTTCTTTCGCTGGTGATTGCCGCAATTTTTATTTTCAAAAGAAAGGAGTTGGATACAGATGCGAAATACACATTGGCGTCATTGGGCATTATAGTTGTGGGCGTTATATTGGTGAACTTTTTTTTCCGCCAAAATAATATCCTGTTCATTGATAGTTATCAGCTTCGTTCCTTGTATGGCTTTGCAATTGGGGCTGCGTTTAGCGGTGTAATCGGAGTAGGTTTTTATCCATTGATGGGCAGCAGGGTGTGGTGCCGTTTTGGTTGTCCCATGGCAGCGGTACTTGGACTGCAGCAAAAACTTTTTTCCAGGTTCCGTATCACTACCAATGGCGGGCAATGCATTTCCTGCGGCAATTGTAGTACCTATTGCGAAATGGGAATTGACGTAAGGGCGTATGCACAGAAAGGTGAAAATATTGTAAGGTCTTCCTGCGTAGGATGTGGCGTATGTGCGGCGGTTTGCCCAAGAGGGGTTTTAAAATTGGAGAATGTGGATGAAAAAAACAGGTTTACCCATCATCCTATCATAATAGGGAAAGATAGCATAAGGGTGGTTGATTAATTTGGGTGCATCCCAAATTGTCGCTGGCTGGTGGGGACACCAGCCAGGGCAAACAGCCGTGGCCGGTGTCCTCACCAATGCTATTAAAATAAGGCATAATTATTTGATAACCAATTAATTAAGTTGTATATTTGGTCATCAAATAAAACCAACTAAATATGATCATGAAGTTTACCACCTTCCCCGGGGGGTTCCACACCGGAA
>JANOTW010000471.1:0-3561 GCA_031416575.1 Ferruginibacter sp. | reverse complement strand
CTTGAGCCACGCATATCTTTTATAAGAAAAACAAATTTCCGTTTGCAGACAAGTTATAAATATGAATCAAAGAAAAATAATCCCATTTATGGCGGCGAAAAATCAATTTCACATTCATTAAATGCAGAATCAAAATATAATATTCTTTCAAGTAGTTCCATCACTGCAAAATTTACGCTGGATAATATAAGCTACAATGCGGTAGCCAACACAACTGTCAGCTATATTATGCTGAATGGTTTATTACCCGGAAGTAATTATCTCTGGTCCCTTACACTTACAAAAAGGTTATTAAATAATCTTGAATTGAATATTCAGTATGATGGAAGAAAACCGGGAAGTACAAGGACCGTACATACCGGAAGAGCGGGGATTACTGCATTGTTTTAACCCCTTCTGGAGGGGTTAAACATTAAACCTGAAGTGCATTACATCGCCATCATGCACCACGTATTCCTTTCCTTCAATTCTCAGTCGGCCATTCTCACGGCAGGCTGCTTCTGATTTATAGGTAATGAAATCGTGGTAAGATATTACCTCTGCTTTGATAAATCCCTTTTCAAAATCGGTATGGATTACACTGGCTGCCTGTGGCGCTTTCCAGCCATGGTGAATCGTCCAGGCCCTTACTTCCTGTACGCCGGCCGTAAAGTAAGTGGATAAGTTGAGCAACTTGTAAGCGGAGTGGATTAAACGGTCCAATGCCGGCTCCGTCATTTTATATTCCTCCATGAACATGGCTTTATCATCCGGGTTTTCAAACTCCGCTATCTGTGCTTCAATGGCATTGGTCATAATAATTACCTGTGCGCCTTCCCTTTTAACGGCTTCAACCAGCACATCCGAATATTTATTACCGGTATGCATACTCGCTTCATCTACATTGGCTACATAGAGTACGGGTTTATCGCTCAGTAAAAAGTTTTCCGCAATGGCAGCCCTTTCTTCTTTGTCCAGGTCCATTGAATGAATGCCCTTCCCTTTATTCAAATGGTCTTTGCACCTTAATAAAACATCGTGTTCCAGTTTTAATTTGGCGTCACCGGTCTTCAGCATTTTTTCCATGCGGGCCAGTTTTCTTTCCACGCTGTCAAGGTCCTTCAACTGCAATTCGGTTTCAATGATCTCCTTATCGCTGATCGGGTTAATAGGCCCTTCATCCCTTAAAATATTTTCATCTTCAAAACAACGGATCACATGAATAATGGCGTCCACCTCACGGATATTGGCCAAAAATTTATTTCCTAATCCTTCGCCTTTACTGGCGCCCCTTACCAGCCCGGCGATATCTACAATTTCAATTTGCGTTGGCACGGTACGGTTGGGTTGCACCAGTTCGGCCAGTTTATCTATTCTTGGATCGGGTACATTTACCAAACCCGTATTGGGCTCAATAGTACAAAACCTGTAATTGCTCGCCTGTGCCTTGGCGCTGCTGCTAACCGCATTGAATAAAGTTGATTTTCCCACATTTGGTAATCCCACGATGCCTGCTTGTAAAGCCATGTCTTTAATTATAAATGAAAAATGAAGAATTAAAAATTGGCTGCAAAGGTAAGGTTTGCATCCAAATATCAGTTTTCAGTATAAAGCGCTAATTTCAAAGCTTAAATACGAAAGGTAAAAGGCAACAGGCAATGGGCAAAAGGCAGAAGGCATAAGGCAGAAGGCAATAGGCAATAGGCAGAAGGCAAAGGGCGACAGGCAACAGGCAATAGGCAATAGGCAAATACCCAATACTAAGTACTCCGGTCTCAATACTCATTACTCATAACTCATTACTCATAACTCAATACTTTTAAATATGGCATTAAGCAGGATCTGGTCGGCATTTATAATTATTGCGATAACCGTGGCTGGCATTAAATGTTTTTTCTTTGGGGATTCGCAGATATTTTTCTGGATGGTAAGTGGAAAAGCGAACGATCCGGCAAATCCGCTTAAAATAGATGGTATCATTGAAACCTGTTGGGTAGCCGTAGAAATTTGTTTAAAGCTGATAGGTATTTTAGCGCTTTTTATCGGATTCATGAATATCGCCGAAAAAGCAGGCGGCATAAGGCTTTTGTCCCGTATCGTTGGCCCATTTTTTTCCAGGCTTTTTCCTGAAATTCCAAGAGGCCATCCATCCATGGGGCACATGATCATGAATTTTTCGGCAAACCTTCTCGGGTTGGATAATGCCGCGACGCCATTTGGATTGAAAGCGATGGAAAGTTTGCAGGAACTTAATCCAAACAAAGATGTGGCCTCCAATTCACAGATAATGTTTCTTTGTTTGCATGCGGCAGGTTTGAATTTAATTCCCGTTAGTGTAATTGCGGTAAGGGCCGCACAAAATGCATCTGATCCTACTGATATTTTTCTTCCCTGCATGATTGTAACATTTGTTGGTACCATGGCAGCGATGGTAATCGTTTCATTCATGCAAAAGATCAATTTATTTCAGCCTGTAATAATAGGCTGGGTATTTGGTATTTCCGCTATCATCGCCTTGTTGGTCTTATATGTCACCACGCTAAACGCGGCAGGTATCCAGTTGTTTTCCGGTATGCTAAGCAGTGGATTGATTTTGCTTGTTTTTCTACTGATCGTTTTGGGTGGATTGTACAAAAAGATAGATTTATTTTCCGCTTTTGTAGATGGGGCAAAAAACGGCTTTGATACCGCCATTCGAATCATACCCTACATACTGGGAATATTAGTTGCGGTAAGCATGCTTCGTACCAGCGGTACATTTGATTCGGTAATTACGGGAATGAAACATTTTTTCGCCATGCTTGGTGCAGATACCCGTTTTGTTGATGGATTGCCAACTGCATTAATAAGGCCATTGAGTGGGGGGGCAGCCAGGGGGATGATGGTGAGTACGATGACTACTTTTGGCCCTGATTCATTTGCCAGCAGGCTGTCAGGGATTTTCCAGGGAGCTTCCGATACTACATTTTACGTGGTTGCCGTTTATTTCGGATCCGTAAATATAAAAAATACGCGTTATTCAATAGGCACCATGCTGCTGGCAGATCTGGTGGGCATTATTACGGCTATTATTTTGGCTTATTTGTTTTTCGGGTAGCGTATAATTTCTATTAATCCCTTTTAAACACCTGGCGGAAGATTGGCTGTATTTGGTTACAACAAATGATTTGATCCAACTACCGCCAGGGTTTACAACCGCTGAAGGGGTTATATTGATTATAATGCATATCCTGATGATGGCCTTTTCAGGACACGAAAAAAGCCGCCAAATTATACAGCACAAGGGATAAATAACGTGAGAAAAAATTATTGTCCAGGCAGTGAAGCATCATCGTTGCACTTGCCCCCAAAGTATTGTGTGGGGTAGCCCTTCTATACAACCATATTTTTTTTGTTGTCCGGGCAGAAGAATTTCAATAAAGCATCGTTGCGTCGCACTCTTGTACTGAATACCATTGGGGAACTTTAATTGCGTTTTGTTAACCCATTCATAAATTCAGAACTCCCGGCCTGACTTCAAATCAAAATCATCGCTTTATATTATTTTCCGGAAAAACCCCAACGGGGTTAAATGTGAATAGC
>JANOTW010000470.1:0-16744 GCA_031416575.1 Ferruginibacter sp. | reverse complement strand
CAGGCCGGCACGATGGCTGCGTATGGTTTAACAAAAGAAGAAGCATTGACGGCAATCACTTTAAATGCGGCAAAAATTCTGGGAATAGATAATCTCACCGGCTCTTTGGAACAAGGCAAGGATGCCAATATAATTATCAGCGAAGGCGACCTGCTTGATATGAAAAGCAGCAAGGTAACAAATGCGTTCATACAGGGCCGTGAGATTAACCTCGATAATAAACAAACACAGTTGTTTGAGAAGTATAAGTATAAATATTCCATTAAATAAATGCCGGCAATGGCTATTATTACAAACCTCATTTTTATTAAATGGGGTTTGTTTTTTTTGGCCGGGCTTTAGAATTTCATGGCGTTCCCGAAAAAAATGCCGAAAGGTCGGCACAGGTCGGGATTTCGCAATACGGTTTTTTGTCCAAACTATATTTCATTTCCCAACATCGTTGCATCGCCCTCTTGTACTGAATACCATTGGGGATCTTTAATTGCGTTATACGGGGCGGTTCATTAGGCGCAGTTAATAATTGGTAGAAGGCCTACACGCTAACCAGCGTGGCCGGGGGCAAAACAAGGCCTTCAAATTGTGCTTCCCTTTAAAAACAGTTTGCCCTTTTAAACTAAATGAGCAGTAAATTTTACCTCCCGATGCATCCGGATTATGAGCGAAACATCCGCCCCCCGCTTATTTGCGCATCCTTTTACTTTAACGCATTAAGGAGCTTTTGCAGCCTGCTAATTTACAGCGCCTTTATAAGTCCCGGTCAAAAATCCCGGAGGGTTGCCAACCTTTTAAAGGTTGGCAACCCTTATCGTAGCGTATGTAAATGAAGGTTGCCAACTATTAAAAATTATGCATAGTTGCGGCGAGGCAAACTTCAAGACACCTGACGAGTACCCCAAATTGTTGTCGCTGGCTGGAGGCACCAGCCAGGGCAGGCCGCCGTGGCCGGTGTACTCACCGGCCACAGCTACGAAAAGAAAGCGACAATTATATATACACCATTGTTAACACACATACAGCCAAAATAAAATGGCTGCGAATTTACGCCCTGGCTGGTGTCCTCACCAGCCAGCGACAATTTGGGATGCACCCTTGTTAACTCACTTACAGCCAAAATAAAAAAGCTGCGAATTTTAGGGTCAAGCTCCCCTCTCCTTCGGAGAGGGGCTGGGTTGAGGTCAAACGCAGGGTTAATTGCCCAGATTAAAAACTGCCACCCTGCCAGGTTAAAAGGTGTATACTGCTTTTGTTGCGCCACCAGGGCAGGAAGAATTTGTAATGCACCCGGCTGCTGCATTACAGATTAATTACAATTATTTTCCATTACATTAGCACAAATAATTGTATCGGTATGCCCTTAAGCTGGAATGAAATAAAAGTACGTGCCACTGCCTTTAGTAAAGAATGGAAACATGAATCAAACGAAGATGCCGAAGCCAAAAGCTTTTGGGATGGCTTCTTTAATATATTTGATATTAAGCGCCGCCGCATAGCCACATTTGAGCATCATGTAAAAAAACTCTCCTCCTCCTCTTTTGGGGGAGGCCGGGTGGGGGCCGGTTTCATTGATTTGTTTTGGCCGGGAATGCTCATTGCCGAACACAAAAGCCGCGGTAAGAATTTGGATAAAGCGTTTACACAGGCCATTGATTACAGCGCCGTGCTAAGCGATAAGGAACTGCCCCGGTTTATCATCATCAGCGATTTTGAAAACATACGCCTGTACGATCTGGAAGCCAACACGCAAACCGAAATCAAACTATCGGAACTAACGGCTAATATCAAACTATTTGGTTTTATTGCCGGCTACGAAAAGCGAACCTACAAAGAGCAAGACCCCGTGAACATTCAGGCGGCTGAACTGATGGGCAAGCTGCATGATAAATTGAAAGCCATTGGTTACAGCGGCCACCAATTGGAATTGTACCTGGTGCGTTTACTCTTTTGCCTGTTTGCGGACGATACCAATATTTTTGAAAAAGATATCCTGCATGATTACCTGCAGCAGAAAACTAATGAAGATGGAAGCGACCTGGCTAGATCTATCTCCGAACTTTTTCAGGTATTGAATACAGCGACACACCAACGCTTTAGTAATCTGGATGAAAGCCTTGCTGCTTTTCCTTACATCAATGGAAAACTGTTTGAGGAAAACTTGCCATCGGCAAGTTTTGACAGCGCCATGCGTAAAACATTGCTGGATTGCTGTTTGTTGGATTGGGGCAAAATATCACCGGCCATTTTTGGATCGCTGTTTCAAAGCGTAATGGATGAAAAGGCAAGGCGCAACTTAGGCGCCCACTACACCAGCGAAAAAAATATACTGAAAGTAATAAAACCATTGTTTTTAGATGAACTGTGGAAGGAATTTGAAAAGGTAAAAGGCCTTTCCTCCCATTCAGGGGCTGGGGGCCTAAAGAAGCTGCATGTCAAAATAAGCAAGCTCCGTTTTTTAGACCCTGCCTGTGGCTGTGGCAACTTTTTAATATTCGCTTACCGGGAGCTGCGGCTGCTGGAATTAGCGATAGTAAAAGCTATCCTGAAAAACCAAACCGTTACCAGCATCAACGATTATTTTTTGGTGGATGTAGATCAGTTTTACGGCATAGAGTACGAAGAGTTTCCGGCACAGATAGCGCAGGTTGCCATGTGGCTGATGGACCACCAGATGAACATGCTGGCAAGCGATACTTTTGGCGAATATTATGTACGCCTGCCATTGAAAAAAAGCGCCACCATTGTGCATGGCAATGCGCTCAGGATAGAGTGGCAAAGCCTGCTACAGCCCACCCTCAGCGACCTTTGGAAAAAAGATGACGTAAATAATTTGAGGTACAATTACATTTTTGGGAATCCGCCGTTTATTGGATATGCATGGCAAAACAAGGAGCAGAAAGAGGATTTAGAATTGATATTTAATGGTGTGAATGGAGCAGGTGTGTTAGATTATGTAACTGCCTGGTATATTAAGGCAGCTCAATATTTGAAAAGTACAAATGAAACTTTCAAATACCCGGGCTCATTTGGAGAACAAGGGTTAGTCCTTATTTCGAGTTCAACTTATTGTGCATTTGTTAGTACTAATTCTATTTCGCAGGGTGAACAAGCAGGGATTTTATGGAATGAATTGTTTAACAAATATCTTATCAAGATCTTTTTTGCACACCGCACTTTTAAATGGGGTAATGAAGCAAAGGGTAATGCAGCAGTACATGTAGTTATTATAGGCTTTGCAAATTTTAACACCCATCAAAAAAGACTATTTGAATATGATGACGTAAAAAGTGAACCACATGAAGTTGCTGTAAAAAATATTAATCCATATTTAGTTGATGGGAAAGATATTTTATTGCAAAAAAGAACAAACCCAATTTGTGAAGTGCCTTCAATTAATAGAGGAAGTGATGCAATTGACGATGGAAATCTTTTATTAAACCTCGAAGAGAAAGAAGAGTTAATAAAAAAAAATTCTGGTGCGGAAAAATGGATAAGACCATTTTTAATGGGTAAAGAATTTTTGAATAATATACCAAGATTTTGTTTGTGGCTGAAAGATATTAAACCAAGCGAATTAAAAGCTTTGCCACTTGTTTATGAAAGAGTTCAAAAAGTAAAATTATTTAGAGAAAAGAGCAAGCGGCCTCAAACTTTAAAAGCAGCAAAATTCCCATCATTATTTGGCGAGGAACGGCATCCCAATTCAGATTATTTAGCTATCCCAAAAGTGTCCTCTGAAAATAGAGATTATATACCAATCGGTTTTTGTTCAAAAAATATTATTTGCGGGGATAAACTTTTTAATCTGCCAAACGCTACCTTATTTCATTTTGGTATAATCACTTCTAAAATGCATAACACCTGGATGCGATATACATGTGGAAGAATGAAAAGCGATTATAGTTATTCAAATACTATTGTTTACAACAACTTCCCCTGGCCCGAAAACCCCACCGACAAACAAAAGCAAGCCGTAGAAACCGCCGCTCAATTGGTGTTGGATGTTCGTAAAATTTTTATGGAGCCGGCACAAGCAAACGCAGACCCAGCCCCAGGGTTGCCAACCTTTAAAAGGTTGGCAACCCTTAGCGGAGAGTCAGGCAATAAAAGGTTGGCAACCCTTAGCGGAGAGTTACCAAATGAAATGGCGGCCACCCTCCCCCAAACCAAAGGCGCTTCCCTTGCAGATCTTTACGACCCCAACACCATGCCGCCAGCACTGGTAAAAGCCCACCAGCAATTGGACAAAGCTGTTGACCAGTGCTACCGCAGCCAGCCCTTTGCCACCGAAGCCAAAAGGATTGAGTATTTGTTTGAGTTGTATGATAAATACACGGCTGGGTTGTTTGTGAAGGATAAGAAAGGGAAAAAGAAATCAGGGTAAAGGCTGGTAGGGTTTCCAACCATTAAAAGGTTGGCAAACCATAGCAGATAGTCAGGCAAAAAAAAGTTGGCAACCCAAAGCGGAGAGTCAGCCCAAAGGTTGGCAACCCTAAAAGAATGATCTTATGCAGAACCCTTATTAAAATATTCATTTAAATTTGACATATGCCTATACCAATAAAATACTTAGCAGATTTTGAAGAAAGTAGCATATACCACATTTATAACCGTACAAATAATAAAGAAGCGCTATTTCTCAATGATGAGAACAGGCTTTTCTTTCTTAAGAGATACAAAGAGTTGCTGTCTCCTTTTACAGATACCTACTGCTGGTGTCTGCTATCCAGCCATTTTCACCTGTTAGTTAAAATAAAGTCTGATGTCAGTATTAAATCCTTTCTTAAAAGTAAACCCATCACCGAGCTTACTATTACAGAAAAGAAATTCATGAAAAATAAAGCCACCTTCAGTGAATTGATTGAGCATGTTTTTAAACGTTTTTTCCAGTCTTATGCACTTGCATTTAATAAAATGCACAAAAGGCAGGGCAACCTGTTTTACAAACCGTTTAAAAGGGTTAGAATTGAAAAGGGCTCCCAATTTACAATGGCAATGGTTTATGTACATGCAAATGCCTTCAAACATGGCCTGGTAAAAAACTTTGCCACTTACATTTGGAGTTCCTGGCATACCATCATTTCAAACAAACCTACTTCACTTGCCAGAAAAGAAGTGATCGAATGGTTTGGCAGTTTGGAATTATGTGTAAAGGCACACAATGAACTGGCAATGTATTACTACGATTGTGAAGTGGCTATTGAGGATTAGGTTGTAGTATAGTGTTAAGGAACCCCTACATTAAAAGGAAGTATATGCTAACAGAATCTGCAACTGACGAACTAGTTTTGCAATACCTTCAAAATTGCAAGCAGCAAAATGAAAAGTATTACAGCGAAATGCTGATTTGGGGCGTAAGGCCAAATGATATCATAAAATGGATGAACAGTCCGGTTAAATATGCCCATTGGAACTATGAACATATTGACAAGGTTGAGCATGCCATCAATCAGATAGCATTTTATAATCTTAAAGAAGCACCGGTAATTGAACCACAGTATAGAGAAGATATTATATTGGCAAAGGTGTTAAGGAATAGCCTCATGGTTTTTGACAGAAGTGATTTTTTCAGTGGGCAGGTTAACAGAATCCATGTCATCCAATTTTTAGAAAGAGATGAAATAATTTATCATTGGAACAATGATTTTTTGCTTAAGGTAATAGCTGATTTAAATAGGGTGAAAGAGCATTTATTAAAATGACATAATGAGAAAGAGTTTACACCTTTTAAAAAAGGTGTAAACTCTTTCTCCCAGCGGTGTTGGATGTTCGCAAAAGTTTTATGGAGCCGGCAAGCAAACGCAGACCCAGCCCCAGGGTTGCCAACCTTTAAAAGGTTGGCAACCCTTAGCGGAGAGTTACCAAATGAAATGGCGGCAATTCTGCCCCAAACCAAAGGCGCATCCCTTGCAGACCTCTACGACCCCAACACCATGCAGCCAGCCCTTTGCCACCGAAGCCAAAAGGATTGAGTATTTGTTTGGGTTGTATGATAAATACGCGGCGGTGTTGTTGGTGAAGGAGAAGAAAGGGAAAAAAGTAAAGGTGTAATATAATTTTATAAATCATTCAATCTGAATGTTACCTATTTACAAAGCAATAGCGTTTGACAAAATAATTGATAAGGGTGGTAGAACCAAACCCTGGTCTGTTATTGTAGATACCGGTAATGGAGTAAGGGCATTTGTTGTTAAAATGTTTACCACTCAATTGGTAGAAGCAAGGGATTCAGTAACAAATGAAGTGATGGGTAATATATTGGCAAAAGAATTTGATTTACCTGTTCCGGATGCTGCTCTTATTGAAATGGATGAATACTTTCGAATGACCATCAGGGATACCGATGCATTAGTGGCTTATGATCAGGCAGACGAAAGAATTAAATTCGGGTCAGATTTAATTGAGGGTAACTACCTTTTTAGCCCAACATTTACCAAAGCCCAGGCGGCAAAAATGATTGAACTGGATACTTTATTTGCCTTTGATTTACTGATTTGCAATAAGGACAGGAGAGCGGCAACACCTAACCTGTTGGTTAAGGGCAAATCAGCCTATTTGATAGATCATGAACTTGGTTTTGAAATTGATAGTAATACGTTGGCTGGGTTGCAGCATGGTAAATGGGATGATAGCTATTACAGAAATCATATTTTTTGGAATTACCTGAAAAAATCAAAACCCGCCGAAAGAAAAGAGTATTTTAACACATTCGCAGAATACCTAAGAACATTGAACGTTAATAGGTTAACTACCTATTTTCAGCAACTGGATAACCATGGTTTCAGTACTGAGAAACATCAATTGATCAGGGATTACCTTATTGGCGTAAAACAAAATTCAAGTATCTTTATAAACTTTTTAAAATTGATTATAGAATGACAAATTCCTTCACATATAGCGTTTTGCAGTACCGGCATTCACTGGTATTGGGCGAGGCTATCAATGTGGGTATCCTCTTCCAGTTTCCGGTTGAGGAAAAATTAAAGTTTGTTGCAGGTAATGCATATCGGTTAAAAGCTATCTATCCTGATTTTGACCAAACCGTTTACAATTACCTTATTAAAAGCATAGAAAAGAAACTGAAAGAGGAGAGCAAATCCCTGTTTAGGTTTGCTAATGCGAAAAGCGATTTCAAAAAATTCATTAACGCTTTTATTCTGCCAGAGGATGCAACAGCCTTGCAGTTTAAAGATCCGGTAAGTGTATTAGGTAATACGGATGGGGCGTATAATTCCGATAGCCTTTCAAAAATTGTTGATGGGTTTTCAAAGATGTTACTTCCGGGAATTATTACTAAAATGCCCGGGATACAACGCCACAATGAACATTTTTTGATTAAAAGTTACATTGGGTACATATTTGAAAAACACAAAGACTTAGAAAAGAAAATCAACAGGAACCGGGTTATTAAAACGGAAGTCCACAATAGCAAGATAGAACTCAAGTTTGAACTTTCCTGGCAAAACGGGGCTACACATTTTGTAAAGCCGCTTAGTTTTGATTTGACAGAAGAAAAGGCCATTCTGGATAAATCATTGGTGAACTACGGCTACCTGAACTTGTTAGGTGATTTTGCAAATCAACATGATTACCATTTCGATTTTATTGTTTCAAAACCGCAGAATAAAGAATTATATACTTCTTACGAAAACGCTTTAGGATTGCTGCAGCTTTCCAATGCACCCATACGTATTGTTACAGAACTTGAATTGAAAGATTATTCCGAGGAAACAATCGAAGAGCTATTAAGGCATTGATTTATTCCCTTCTTCTAATAATAGACATAAGGAGGCCTCATTTCACTACAAAAACAATTCTTTCCAATTATATTATCTCAAAGTTTTATTGTAGTAACCAATTGGTACCAGGTAGGTAATGAAAAGAAATAAACAAGTATTCAACGAATATATAAGGCTTTATAAATGAAAACATTTTATACCATTATAAAAATTGCTCCCAATACACTGGCAGGCGATACGCTGTCCATAGGTTTGCTGATGCATAATGGAAAAAAATTCTGGTTACAGTTTTCAGAAGAAAGAAAATCCGTATCAAAAAAATTATTGGAAAAAAAGGCTCATATTGTTGATTTTATAGCCAAACAAATTAGGGACAAGGTAGATGAGATGAACAACAGTTTAGATGCTGCTGATCATAGCCTTTTTAGCGCAGATGGTATTTTAAATGCTGATAAGATTTTGCATATCAGCAATTACTCGAATGGAGTTGTACGTTTTTCAGAACCGGCTTTTTTGAATGATAATGCAAATGATGAAAAGTTTCAACAATTATTTTCCTTGTTGATTGATAAGCATCAACAGAAACTTAAACCGACGGCAGATGAAAAGGATATAATTTTCAGAGAAAAAATAAGGATTAATTTAATTGAAAGGGTTCAGAATATAGTGCATACCGATTTTGAATTTACACCCGATAGTTTAGGAGGATTATACTGTAATTTCAATATAGATTGTCTTGGTATAAACGGCGCATTCATAGGAGCTAAAGCGGTACCTTTCCACAAAAAATATGAAATAATTGATAAGGAACTGAGTCATTACATGACGTTGATTTCCATACTTAAATTAAGCTTTGAAAGAAAGAGCCCGGATGATCATTTTTATATTATTGCCGATGAACCTACAGAAACCAATTCAAAAGAACACCGGACCTGGGAATCGTTGCGAAATAGCCCTGCAGTAAAAATGATTTTTACAGAAGATGTAGCACTTATAGCACTTGAAATAGAAGAAAATAAGGCAACTACTTTTTTATAATTACCTCCCTTTGATAGAATGATTAGCGCCATCACATACTACACTTCTCATTTCAGACTTATCTTTTTTCTCCCCGGCCGCTCTCCCCGCCGCACGAAACCTTTTATTTGGGTTCTCTACATATTTTTGTGAGGCCTGCTAGTTTAGGGAGTGTTCGGTGGCGACACCGACTGCGGGAGCAGAAAAAATAAAGAGGATTTTCCGCTCATGCCGACTGCCATTTTCAGGTAACGATTTCCGCTGGCCGCTTGGGTGCCAGTAAGGCAATAAGCCCAAATACAGGCCCTATCGCCAGTACCATATAAAGGTACCTTGAATTTACATGTGCGGATAATACGTTTATTAATTGAATGCTGATAATGGTAATGGAAAACCCAATACAATTCACTATGGTTAGTGATGTGCCCCTCGATTCTTCCGGCGCGTTTTGAGCTACCATTGTGGAAAATAAGGGGGAGTCGGCTATTACCACAACTCCCCAAAAAAGCAGGGATATAATTAGCACGGTAAAAGAGCTAACCAGGAACAGCGGCGATAAAAAGCAGCAAAGACAGGATAAGCTTAGGGAAATGGCCGCTATTCTTTTTACACCAAAATATTGGGAAAGTATTCCGCTGCAAATGCAGGCAATTGCACCTGATGCGATGATGAGGAATGACCAAAATGGAACATTCACATCAACTTGTGGAAAATGATTTTTATAAATTGCAAGCATTGCCGGTACAAAAGCCCAGAACGCATACAACTCCCACATGTGCCCAAAATATCCAAATGCCGCGGCCCTGAAATTTTTATTGGCGAAACCGGATAAGCATGCGCTGATATTTAATTGCGGGCCTTGTTTACGATAGGGCCCATCGGGAACCAGCAGGAGTAAAATTAACCCGCCTGCTGCTGACAAAGCGGAGGTATAAAAAATTACATATCTCCAGGGTAGCCCTGCTGTAATGGTTTTTATAAAATGAGGAAATGCGGTTCCCAGCACCAATGCGCCCACTAAAAACCCCAACGATTTTCCCAGTCCTTTCCGGTAATAGTCGGAAGCGATCTTCATGCCCACCGGGTATATGCCCGCCAGGAAAAACCCGGTTAAAAAACGAAACACCAGTAGGCCGGTTGAATGAATACCCGGCAAAATTATTGCCAGATTAAATAGGGCTGCAACAATAGCGCTTACAAAGAAAACCAGAGAAGGCGAAAACCGGTCGGCAATAGTAAAGAGTGCGAAAACCAGGGTGCCGGTTATAAAACCAAATTGCACCACACTCGTTAAATGGGCTACAAAGCCCGGGTTAAACTGAAAGATCCTTACTATATCGGATACAATGGAATTACCGGCAAACCAAATTGAAGTAGATAAAAACTGGGCAACTACTATTACCGGTAAAATCCATCTGCTATGCTGCTTGGTCATAATATTAAAGGGGTAAAGTTGAAGTAGCAGCGGATTGATTATTATTACTGCGCCGTACAAAGCACCATTTTAATGTATCGCTACATCTAACATAATTGTAAGTTATTAAATGATTTTTTGAAGTTACAAATATTATTGCTTTCTTCCTGATGGTTGAAGAGGGTGCATTCCAAATTCGCCTTGCAGTGTGGCTGCAAAATAGCCAACATACACTTTGTTGATTTTCAATAATTTGACAATGGTGTATATATAATTGTCGCTTCCCTTTCTTAGCTGTGGCCGGCGAGGGCACCTTCCACGGCGGTCTGGCCTGGCTGGTGGAGACACCAGCCAGGAACAATTTGGGATGCACCCGTTGAAGATTGCCCATTGCAGTGACAAGCATTTGAATTAGCCTATATTCGAAGTGAAAGAAACGTTCAAACATCTAATGCACGTACCACAAAGTTGTAAAAGTACAAGAGGGCGATGCAACGATGTTCCACATTGCTTCTTAGCCCGGACAATAATTTTTTAAGCAAACACCAATAAAAAAAGGCTAACCTGAAAAAAAGTTAGCCTTCAACAAATAGTTTAATTTATTTACGCATCCCTCCCATGGCAATTCTTATACTTCTTGCCGCTACCACATGGGCAGGCATCATTTCTGCCGGTCTTAGGTTGTACACGGATGGGTTCCTGTTTTATTGCCGGTGAAGGATCATTGTAATCATTTTCATTGCTGATGTATTCCGGGTCACCGGTGCTGTTGGTTACGCCTGCGAATTCTTCCTTGCGCTGGCGCATTTTACTCATATCTGTTTTTTGCTCACGGCCCTCTTTAATTTTGGCCGCATTGGTTTCTTCCATTGGTATGGCGCAATGGCAAAGGAAACCTACGATGTCCTTATTCACCTGGTCGTCCATTTGCTTGAAGGCGCCAAAGGCTTCGATCTTATAAATTACCAACGGGTCTTTTTGCTCATATCCCGCTGTTTGCACACTGTGGCGTAAATCATCCATCGCCCTTAAATGTTCTTTCCAGGCATCATCAATCAGGGCTAAGGTAATACTGCGTTCCAAAGCGTTAGGCAATTCGGCGCCCTTGCTGGCAAGGGTTTTATCAAGGTTGGCCAAAGCCTGTATCGCTTTTCGCCCATCCGTAAACGGTACCGCTACATTTTCAATATGATTGCCCTGCTCTTTACGGATATTTTTAATGATCGGGTAAGTCTGCTCCGCAATGGCAACTACCTTACGGTTGTAATTTGATTTGGCTTCTTCATATAATTTTTCAGCTACCACATTTATCACTCCTTTTTCCAACTCTTCAGGTGCGATGGCCGTGTCTATACCAAAGTTCATGATCACCGCCAGTTTAAAGCCTTCGTGATCGTTACTTTCCTTAAATGAATTTATCAGGCCTTCGGCGACAGAATAAAACGCATTATCCAGATCCAATCCAAGCCTTTCACCAAACAAAGCATGGTTACGTTTGCTGTAAACCACGTTACGTTGCTTGTTCATCACATCATCGTATTCCAGCAGCCGCTTACGAATACCAAAGTTATTTTCTTCTACTTTTTTCTGCGCCCTTTCAATTGATTTGGAAATCATGGTATGCTGTATCACTTCTCCTTCCTTGTAACCCATTCTATCCATCAGCGAAGCGATACGTTCGCTGCCAAACATGCGCATCAGGTCATCTTCCAGGCTTACAAAAAACTGTGTGCTACCGGGATCTCCCTGGCGGCCCGAACGGCCACGTAACTGCCTGTCCACCCGGCGGCTCTCATGCCTTTCCGTGCCCACAATGGCCAAACCTCCTGCTTCCTTCACACCGGGCCCCAGTTTAATATCCGTACCACGTCCCGCCATATTGGTAGCAATGGTAACAGCCCCTGCAAAACCTGCTTCCGCTACTACCTGTGCTTCCCTGGCGTGTTGTTTAGCATTCAATACATTGTGAGGAATATTTTTCTGCTTTAGCATCCTGCTCAGCAATTCACTGATCTCCACCGAGGTAGTACCCACTAATGAAGGCCTGCCGGCAAGCCGTAACCGCTCAATGTCATCAATTACCGCTTTGTATTTTTCACGCTTGGTTTTATACACCAGGTCCTGTTCATCTTTACGAATGCCGGGCAGATTGGTTGGAATAGTAACCACATCCAATTTATAAATATCCCATAACTCAGCGGCTTCCGTTTCGGCGGTACCGGTCATACCACAAAGCTTATGGTACATACGGAAATAGTTTTGCAAAGTAACGGTAGCGTATGTTTGCGTACTGGCTTCTATCTTTACATTTTCTTTTGCTTCAATCGCCTGGTGCAAACCATCCGAATACCTTCTGCCATCAAGGATACGGCCGGTTTGTTCATCTACGATCTTTACCGATTCGTCCATTACTACGTATTCGGTATCCTTATCAAATAAGGTATAGGCTTTTAATAATTGCTGTACCGTATGTATGCGGTCGGCCTTTAATGAATATTCGTTTAACAGGGCCTCTTTGCTTTGTAACTTTTCTTCAGCGGTTACATTGCTTTTATCAATATCCGCCAGTTTGGTAGCAATGTCCGGAAGGATAAAAAATTCCGTGTCCTCACCTGCTTTGGTAATTAAGTTAATACCCTTGTCGGTAAGGTCAACCTGGTTGTTTTTTTCATCAATATGGAAAAATAATTCGGCATCTACTTTGGGCATTTCTTTTTGCTGATCGGCGAGGTAATAGTTTTCCGTTTTCTGCAATTTTACCCGGATACCCGGCTCACTCAAAAATTTAATCAAGGCGCTGTTTTTTGGTAAACCCCTGTGTGCTATCATCAGTGATAAGCCGCCATCTTTGGGATCGTCGTTGCCCTCGGCTATTTTTTTCTTCGCGTCAATTAAATATTGATTGGTGGCTTTTTTCTGTGCATCCACCAGTTTTTCAATTCGGGGCTTAAGGTCGAAAAACTGTTGTGTATTATCGCTGTGCCCAACCGGGCCGCTGATGATCAACGGTGTTCTGGCATCATCAATCAATACGCTGTCCACCTCATCCACCATGGCGAAATGATGCTTGCGTTGTACCATTTCATCGGGGCTGTGTACCATGTTATCCCTCAGGTAATCGAAGCCGAATTCGTTGTTGGTGCCATAAGTAATATCAGCATTGTAGGCCGCCCGGCGGGCATCCCCATTGGGTTCGTGCTTATCAATACAATCCACGGTCAATCCAAGAAATTCGAAAATAGGCCCGTTCCATTCACTATCCCTTCTTGCGAGGTAATCATTTACGGTAACTATATGGACACCTTCGCCTGCCAATGCATTCAGGTAAGCCGGTAATGTACTCACCAGCGTTTTACCTTCTCCCGTAGCCATCTCCGCGATTTTGCCGGAGTGCAATACGGCGCCACCAATCAACTGCACATCGTAGTGTAGCATGTTCCATATCACCTCTCCCCCAGCTGCCTTCCAGGTGTTGGTAAAAATCACCTTATCGCCCTGTATGGTAATGTGGTCTTTCTTTACAGCGAGTGTTTTGTCTAATTCTGTCGCAGTGCTTTCCAAGGTTGCATTATCTTTAAACCTGCGGGCCGTTTCCTTGACTGCCGCGAAGGCTTCGGGTAAAATTTCCTGTAGTATTGCTTCTATCTGCTTATCCCTTTCTTTTTTGTGTAAATCAATTTCCTGGTAGATCACATCTTTTTCATTGATGTTTGTAACGGGCAGGTTTTCAGCATTCTCCTTTTTTGTATTGATCTGTTCATCAATAGCGCTAAGTTGTTGCCCGATACGGTTCTTGAATTCGGTGGTCTTAGCTCTTAACTCATCGTTGCTGAGCGATTGATATTGCGTGAAATAGCCGTTGATCCTTGCAACCAGCGGAGTTATTTTTTTTACATCTTTTTCACTTTTATTGCCGCCAAATATTTTCGATAAAAAGCCTATCATATAATTCCGGGTTATTAGTATTGTGTATAATTGATTAATTCAGGTGTTTTGCTTTGTCAAATATGGCGCTTGAATTTTTTGAGGGCCATAATGACAGAGCGGCAAAGGTAGCAATTAGTTGGTAGTTTAAAGCCGATAGTTGGATGTCAGGGCCACCGCTGGGGTTTGGGATATTTATACTGCGCAAGGCATAAATTAGTGATATTTATTTTGCACGATAACCAAATGAAATACGCTCCCGAATTAATTTAATCCCGATGCATCGGGAGCCCAATGGTATTAAGTACAAGAGGGCGTCCACGATACGCTGCGCTATCGGGATGTACCAATGCAACGATGACGCCATGAAATTCTTCTGCCCGGACAAAAAAAAAGAATGGTTGTATAGAAGGGCCCCGATACGCTTCTCTATCGGGATAGACTGTCCGATACGCTTCGATATCGGGATTATCAATGCAACGATGATGCCCATTGCTTCACTGCCCGGACAAAAATTTTTTCTCACGTTTTTATCCCTTTTGTAATATAGTTGCCGATGGTTCAGTTAAAGGGCTGTTAAACAAGGCTGTTTATTTAAAAACCAGTATCATTATGGTTTGTTTTTTGGAGGCTCTGAAATAGTTTATGTTTTAATCCCTTCACAAGGAATATCAGTTATTGTAAACTTTGGATAAAATTGTGCAGTAGCCCGAAGGGCCTGCCCCGCTATGTAATACTATCGGCTTCGATTGAAATAAATCCATATCAATAGGGATTAGTTGAATAATAAAGAAGCTCAAACTATTAACTATCAATGACAGGATGATCGCTTTTTTCCAGTTACATTCCAACAATTGGTGAAATGCGATTGCTTCTCCAATTGCCAAACCAATTGCTACATAATAAATATTGATATCGGTTGAGAAAATTATCATGTGGGCAACCGACCAGGAAATAACATTGATTAGTATTGCCATCATAATGGCAGCCTGCCTCTTTTTTCTTTTAAAGAATAAAGCTATAATGGGTAATTCCAAAAGAATTGTCAGTAATAAATTTAAGGCCAGTCCCATTTGTTGATTCCTAATTTGAAGTAAATATTACCCTATTCATTTTTTGTGTTTGCAAAATCCTGCAAAGGGTATCTTATAAAGATTTTGTGCAATTATATGTACTATTCGCTGTATTAGGATTGCGAATATTAAATAATTTATTCACAACCATTAAATCAGGGTGTTTTTTATAGGATAACAGGAAGGTTTGTCCATTATCTTTACCATTATTGGCAAGTGTCGGTATTTATACCATTTCACTATTTTTTTAAAACCTATTTTTTATATTTTGAATGCTATGCCAAACAATACTCCTGATGATATCAAAGCGTTTACCTACAAGCAAACGGACTACGTAAATTGGATACAAGAATTTGCAACTGCATTTGGCTTTGAAATAAAAGATAACACTATAATTTTTTCGCCCGGGTTCGGGGAAGGGAGTTCATCGGTTTTTTATCTTGAAAAAGGTTTTACCGCCTGTGTGAATAATTACAAGTTAAACGAAGACCTGCTTTTTACAAGACAACCTTCCGATACGAATGGCGTGATCATTTATCTTTATCACTTGCAGGCGCAGCAACCGGTTGAATATAAACTGGAGAATGTTTTCATGGACTTTGACAATGGAAACAATTATTCGCTTCGCATCTTGAATGCCCAAACTTCGCACCAGTTGAAATTCACTAAAACAACTGCGGTAAGGGGCATCACTATTTTCCTTGAAAATGATTGGATAACCAAAAACCTCAGCTACCGGATCCTGGAAGTATTTAATTACTTGCAACAGGTAAATTATTTCAAGGAATTCATCAATGCGAAAATGCAAAGATTAATAAATGAAATTTTAGATGTCCCGGCAAATCATCCTTACCCGGATGTATTTATCCGGAGCAGGATTTTAAGAACACTGGATAAGCTGCTTGAAAATTTATTACAACGCGATATTTCCGAATCGCCGGAAAAGATAAATGAAGATGATTTTACCACCTTGCAAAGCATTGAAGCGATTTTAACCAATAGCTATGATGATGCTTTTCCAGGTATTGAAAAATTATCCAGAATATCACTTATGAGCGAAAGTAAATTGAAAAAATTATTCAAACTGGCTTTCGGGATGGGCTTGTACGAATACTTCCAAAAAAACCGGATGCACAGGGCAAAGGAACATATTTTAACAGGCAAGTATTCCATTTCAGCTATAGGAATAAAATTAGGATACCAAAACCTCAGCAACTTTTCAACGGCATTTAGAAAAGAATTCAATTGCCTTCCCAGTGAGATGAATGTAATGAGGTAATTAGCTAATGTGCTATACTGCGCAACGGATAAAAACGAGAATAGGATTTTGTTGTCCGGGCAGAAGAATTTCATGGCATCATCGTTGCGTCGCACTCGTGTACTGAATACCATTGGGGAACTTTAATTGCGTTTTATGATTAGAAACCAACACTTCTAAGTTTGCCAATCCCATATCAGGCTAATCTAACAAATCAGTTACAAACTTCGGTTCATAAATTTTACAGAATACCATTGGGGAACTTTAATTGCGTTTTATGATTAGAAACCAACTCTTCTAAGTTTGACAAACCCAAATCAGG
>JANOTW010000469.1:0-2012 GCA_031416575.1 Ferruginibacter sp. | reverse complement strand
GCGGTGGAGGTAGGAATGGCAACATCGGCTTACAATCAACAGGGATTGAAACAACTGCTGGTAAGTACCGATGGCGGCCAGGTTGATACCTCCAAACCCTTTCAGCCTTTTGGTGGCCAGCCCCGCAGGGATGCGTCATTGGTTATTGGCAATAAAGAAATATTCAGTAAAAAGAATGCAAGTATCAAATTGAATATCGAGTGGGGTGGATTGCCTTCATCTTATTATGATATCAATTACAACACGACTTATTCATCAGTAAAGCAAAGTGACAAAACTTATTTATTCAAGGATGACAGGTACAATTCACCTTATTATCCAAAAGTAAAACCGCAATTTTTGGTGGATGGTGCATGGAGCGATAAAAATGGAGCTGATGCCACAATGAATACTGTTGATATTTTTGATGGTACTGATTCGACTGTGCAGATTTTTAGTTCACCTCAAAGCCTTCATACTAAAACCGTTACTAATTTTTTCTCAGAAGAATATATTTATGCACCTAACTCAGTAAATGGGTTTATGCGTTTGGTTTTAGATGGGGATTTTGGGAATAAAAAATATTTGTCTGATTTAACCGCCCATCTGATTGAAAAAAACAAGAGCCTGTATTTGCCAAGAGATAAAGGAGTTCTTCCCATTGAACCTTACACCCCCATCATTCAATCCATCTACATAAGTTACTCGGCCTATAGCGATGTAGTAGAATTAAGCAACACAACTGCAACCGCATTCAATCAAAAGCAAGCGGGCTTCTTTCACCTCTATCCCTTTGGCGATGCGGAGCAACACGGTTATCTCACCAAAAATACTTCGCATTATTTATTGCCACAGTTCCGGCATACGGACAAGGATTCAAAACCGGTTTTGCATGAAGGCGAATTTTATATCGGGTTTACAAACCTGGCGGCGCAGCAATCGGTCAATGTATTGTTCCAGGTAATGGATGGTACAGCCGATCCGAAGATTACCAAACCTGTAGATCACATTCAATGGTGCTATCTCAGCCACAACCAATGGAAAAACTTTTTACCACAGCAGATCAGCGATTACACCGTTCAGTTGATACAATCGGGCATTATCAGCTTTGCGGTCCCTGCTGACGCAACCACAGCAAACAGCCTGATGCCTGCAGGCTATTTGTGGATTAAAGCATCGGTTTCGGAAAAAACCGATGCTATTTGTAAATTGATTTCCGTTGATGCACAAGCCGCGGTAGTCACATTTATGGACAGCAACAATGCAAGTGATTTTTTAAATACTGCCTTGCCTGCTGCCACCATCAGCAAATTAAAAATCCCGCAGTCCGCGATAAAGAAAATCAATCAGCCTTATTCTTCTTTTGGTGGAAGGGCTTTGGAAAGCAGCGGGGCGTTTTATGTAAGGGTGAGTGAAAGGCTGCGGCATAAGGCGAGGGCAATCACCATTTGGGATTATGAACACCTGGTATTGGAAGCTTTTCCACTCATTCATAAAGTAAAATGTTTGAACCATACAAAAAGTGTGGATGCTGATTACAATGAAGTTCTGCCCGGCCATGTAACCATCATCACCATACCTGACCTGCAGCAGCGCAATGATATCAATCCGCTGAAACCCTACACCAGTCAAAGTATGTTACAGGCCATTGATGCGTTTCTCCGCAAACGTATTTCCTGTCATGTTCAGTTGCATGTAGTGAACCCGGATTTTGAAGAAGTGCGGTTGAAGTTCAAATTAAGACTGGCGAAGGGTTATGATGATTTTACGGTTTATGCCGGTAAACTAAAAGAAGATATCACGGCTTTTCTTTCGCCCTGGGCTTATGGCGATGGGACCGGGATCAATTAGTCGGCTGCGGTGGCCATGCCGTTGTAGAGCGCCGGCACACGGCGACCGGCCACGTAGTACTCGACCGGATCGGTGGTACGACTGAGGATGCCGATGCCGGCGTATAGCAATACCGTCGACAGCAGAAAGATGACGCCGATCGCGCGCTTGGGCAGGCCCATCTGTTCGAGTGCCGCCAAGCC
>JANOTW010000468.1:0-11584 GCA_031416575.1 Ferruginibacter sp. | reverse complement strand
CAACATGGTTTTGTTTTAGTTACCAATGATGCACACTTTAAAGAAATACCCGATTTGCAATTTAATAAATGGTAGCCCCCCGCCCTGGTTCGTATGTCAACGAACCACCCCTACCCGTCAATAAAAGTTCCACATAGCTTCATAAGTACAAGAGGGCGATGCAACAATGATCCACATTGCTGCTTCTTTGCCCGGACAAAAAATAATCACCTGCCCCAATACCGGCGTTATCAAGACCAATGGCTGTTGTAAAAGCAATATTATTTGACAGCATCCGCCAGGTTATTGGCGAGCATAAGATAAGCAACCTGCGGAGTAAAAACCTGGAGAGTATTGTGTTTAATGGCAACAAAAGCCGCAGTGCCAGCGGACCCTATAATTAATCCGATTCAATAAAAGTCCATTAGCGAACAAGTAGTGTTAAAGGATGAACATTCCTAACCGAAAATTACAGCCTGATGTTTTTTGAAATAAGCTGGATAAAACCGTACTTTGGTTTTATGGTAGTAAAAGATTTTAGTTCGTTGCAATCTTATTTTAGGTCCAGGCACATTTTTGATGATTATGGTTTGGAAAGAATTGGTGTGTTTGGGTCCCTTGCAAGAGGAGAGGTTTTCAATGATATAGATTTAATGATTGATTCGGTAGTTTCATTTAGTTCTCTTTTAAAACTTCAGGAACAAATAGAATCCGATTTAAATATACATGTTGATATTGTAATCAAAGAACTGGCGGAACCTATCATTTTGTACAGAGCAATGAAAGATATGCAATATGCAACCAGACATTAAGAACGATCTGACATATCTATTAAGAATACTGGAGTCTATTCATAAGGTTATATTGTATTCTGAAGAATATAATGATGTAATAGATTTTTTCTTTGCTAATAATCAAAAGGATTTTAACGCCAGCTTAATGCTGTTTATAAATGTAGGAGAACAAACTACAAGGATAGATGAATCGCTAAAAACCAAGCACACCTATGTTCCCTGGCAATTAATGAAAGATTTTAGAAACCGGGTTGCACATGATTATGCCGGTCTTGATACTTTCAAGGTTTTTGACATCATTAAAAATCACCTCCCTTTGCTTAAAGAGCTAATTGAAAATGTTATTAAAGTTGAGTTGAATGATCAAAATTTCCTCAGGGAGGAATTAAACATAGCTAAACAAAGTAAGTATTATAAAAATATTGATTACAAAAGGCTTGAAGAATAGGGTGATTGTTCCTTCTCCTGTATTTTATAACCCTCCATCATTAAAAAGCCGAAACCCCGGCAAATACCAAAAGCCCTGTTCCACATAGCTGCAAAAGTACAAGAGGGCGATGCAACGATGATCCACATAGCTTCACTGCCCGGACAAAAAATTTTTACTCACGTTTTTATCCCTTGCGCAGTACAAATCATCAAAGGGAAATTTTTAACCCGGAATAGATCGGTTTTTATAAAAAAAAGATTCCACCGAACCAATATTCTTCGATGGAACCTTTACATTTAAAATAAAATTAATTCTTATCCCACCAAAGTGGGGTGGTAACTTTATCAGGCCCATTCAATAACTGAACCGCTTTATCAACTTCAACCTTATTATTCTGCTTTTCCGACTCCAGGAAAGGAATCCTTCTTATCCATTGCGTAGCCGTATTGGTAATATCCGGGTTATCCGAATTGGCTACAGGATAAAGCTTCAAGGCACGGCTTCTCCTGTAATCGGCCCAGGCTTCATGGCCATCCGGGAACATGGCAAGCCATTTCTGCGTAGCAATCTGCTCTCTTTGAATAGTTATATTTCCCGCATCGAATTTCACGGGTATATTGGTCATAGGTGGCGAATTAAGAAAATCATTTGGCGCTACAGGCGTACTAATACCATTGATGTAATTTGTAATAACCGTGTTATTGGCAATGCCCCATTGCTTCATTGAATTTGTAATACCGTCTTCATATAATTGCTTCGCATTGCTTCCCATATTCCATCCTAATAAAGCCCCTTCCGCCCGCAGAAAATAAGCTTCCGCAGTTGACATTACATTTTGCGGTGTGGCAAGATGCCCTTTGATGCCCCCCGCATAAACATCGGCATTGGTCCATCTGGGGCCTACGTGTGAATTCGCATCGTATTTATTAATATTCTGGGTTTGCTGTGTTGAAGTAAGGCCATTTCTATGGCCTTCAAAAGTCCCGGTTTTTTCAGCCGGCAGAAAATAAACAGGCATTCTGGGATCTGAATAGCCCTTCAACACGGACTCCATGGAAGCGCTCATCCTAAACTCATTCCAGTCTGACATGATGGACAAGCCATTATTGTCCCGCCCGGTTTCGCTTCTTTTAATATACGCGTCATCTCCAGGGCTATCGGTTAAAACACCAGCGGCATAAGCAGCTTCAGCTTCTGTTTTGGCCCTGGCTGGGTCTACCTTTGATATTCTTAAAGCCAACCGAAGGCGTAATGTATTGGCGAATTTTATCCATTTATTTACATCGCCTGAATACATTAAATCGAAATCCCCATAAGGCTTCTCCGAAGTTTTTCCTTTTAAAACAGTCACTGCCGCACCCAGTCTTTTGAAAAAATCGTCATAGATCTTATCCTGGGGGTCATAAGCAACCGAATTACCCGGCGTACCAGCTTTAAAATATGGAATAGGCCCCCAATAATCCGTTATCTTATGAAATGCAACCACCCACAATACATTTGCCAACGCATATTCCGCGGATGCCGGATCAGCGGCAGTAAATATTGATTGCAACTGGGGCACTACATCTGTATAGATCGGGTTAAATGCAGCCCCCACCCAATCCATCCTGATTACTAAGCGGTCTGAGGGAAAGTAAGTAGCTGTATTGGCTATATATTGCGCATACTGGTCTGCAAAAAGGTTTTGCGCAATCTGGTAATTCCAAATGCTGGGCGTGGCTTCCTTTTGGGCCCTTGCAAAAAGGAATGGTAATTCCGCCGCCCCAATAGTTGCAATGGTATTTCTATCGGTATTAATATCGGCATACTTCTTAGTGCAGGAGCTTAGCAAAAAAATGATACCGAAAAGGGAAAAGGACATCCCTTTCAAAAATTTTATTAGTTTCATAAAAATCGTTTTAATTTTTTTTAAAAAATTACCTGCAAATTAAGGCCATAACTACGCGTTGATGGCAACGTGCCGTACTCAACGCCCTGATAGTTGCTGTTACCTAAACTCATATCCGGGTCAAACCACATTTTACGTTTTCCAATACCCGGTATGTCAAGGAGTGAACTTCCCCTGTACAACCAAAATAAGTTACGGCCTACGGCGGAAAGCTTGATGGATTTAACGAATGTAATCGCTTTAACCGGAATTTCGTATCCGAACGAAAGTTCCCTTACCCTGAAACTGGTGGCATCATACGCAAAAAATTCACCAGCGCCATATCGTTTGCCAGAAGCGATTTGCCAGAAATCCTGCGCATTAATACTTGCGGAAACAGGCTGGCCGGTGGCATTTACGCCTCCTAACGCCCAGCTTCCTTCCCTGTACTTGTCTGTAACTTGCGGGATACCACTAAAAGCAAGGTTTAATTCCGTGCCTGAAATGATTGTGCCACCAATACGGCCATCCATTAACAATCGTAATGAAAACTGTTTAAAATTAAAGGTATTGGTAAACCCTATTGTTGCTTTAGGGTTAAAGTTGCCAATATATTCCTGCGACTGGCTTAGAACGGGTTTGCCGGCAGCAGAAACAATACGGTTCCCTTTTGCGTCTGTAGCCCATTTGAATGCAAGTAAGTCCCCATAAGCTTTGCCTTCTTCTACTACAGGGGTACCTGACCGGCCAAAACCTCCGCCGAGGTAAAAAATCTTGACTTCATCGCTTAACGCAATTACCTTACTGCGGTTTAATGCGAAGTTGAGGGTAACATCCCAGCTAAAGTTTTTGTTTTTTACCGGGTTTCCGTTTATTACTAACTCAAATCCTTTGTTTTGGATATTGCCTGCGTTGATGTATTTGTTTGAATATCCGGTGGCCACGGGTAAGGCGACTTGCAACAACTGGTTAAATGAATTGCTTTTATAGTAAGTGGCGGTAAAACCAATACGGTTGTTGATAAATCTTGCTTCAATACCAAATTCAATATTCTTTACAATTTCAGGCTTTAAACCCGGCAGGGGCAAAGTTGAACTCCTTTGTAAGAAACCGTTACCGGCACCCTGGCTGTAATTATATACTGAATTCAATAAGCCGAACCTTCCCCCATTTCCTACCTCCGCGTAATTAATGCTTCCTTTTAAAAATGAAAGGGTTGTCGGCAAAGTAACCAGGTCTGAAAATACCGCGGATACACCTACTGATGGATAAAGGAAAGAGTGTGGATCCGGAAGGCGTGAATCCCAATCATTTCTTAAACTGGCATCCAGGAAAATAGCATCCTTAAAAGAAAAATTAGCCTGCCCGAAAACAGATTGGGTTTGAACCTGGGTAAAGGCTGAACTTACAGCAGGGCTTTTGGCGAAATTAAGACTGAATGTATTTGTAATATTCAGCCCACCCGCGGAAGAGAAATTGGCATCATACCTGCTATCCTGGAAAATACCACCCACCCTGTAGTTTATTTTCAAATCCTTTGTAATATCATTGTTCCCTTCCAGCATGGCATCAAACCACTTTTCCGAAACAGTAATGTTTTCTTTTGAAAAATTGCCACCTGAAGCAGACCAAAGAACAGTTCCCAGCGATACCTTGTTTTCCCCTCTGTCAAATGTCCTATCCAGGTTGGCCTTGCCTGAAAGTGTAAGCCAATCCGTTATTTTGAATTTTGCGGTTAAAAACCCTATTACCCGGTCCCTTGTTTCATTAATGCCGGTACGGTTGATTACCCAATAAGGGTTTTGGTAAATTGAACTCAGGGTTGAAGGAAATGTTGTGGGAGTTGGTATGCCAATATTATTCAAAGCCTCATAATTCTTTGCATCAGCAGTAGAAATATTCCTGCCAAGTTGATAGATATCAATAACAGGCGCATTCTCTTCCCCGGTACGGGGCCTGTTTTTTATATCCTGGTTTACGTAGGTAACTTTTGCATCCGTTGAAAATCTTTTACTTATCTGGTTTGATATTCTCAAATTAACGGTGTGCCGGATCAAATCATTTTTTTGAATAATCCCCTCTATTTTATTATTGGTGTAAGAAAAATAAGTCTGCATTCTTTCGGTTCCACCAGATAAACCAATTGAATTATTAAAACTATTCCCCTTTCTGAAAAAGTCTTTAACATTGTCTGGCTGTGCAGCATAAATACCTGGCTTGCCGAGATAATTGGTGATTGATTGCCCGGTCATTCTTGCACCCCAGCTTTCTCCTGAGGTAGTACTTAATACACCACCATTACCCTGGCCGTATTGGTTCTGAAAGTTAGGTAACGAAAAAACCGATTCAACTGCGAAACCGGAGTTTAACGTGATGGCGATTTTCCCTGATTTTCCTTTTTTGGTAGTAATTACAATTACACCATTACCAGCCTGGCTACCATATAAAGCGGCTGCGGAAGCGCCACGCAAAATCGTCATGGATTCAATATCATCAGGATTGATGCTGGAAGCGCCGTCAGAGCCCTGCACTGAACCAAAATCACTGCCTGCAGTTCCGTTTGTACCGTTGCTGATCGGAACCCCATCTACCACGATCAATGCATTGTTGCTTCCCTGAATGGAACGGTTACCACGCAAAACAATCCTTGCCCCGCTGCCCGGGCCACCCGATCCCTGTGTAATGACTGCATTGGCTACTTTACCTTGTAAAGAATTTATTACGTTGTTTGCATCCCTTGCTTCTATTAACTCGGCAGGCTTTACGGTTTGCGCCGCATATACAAGGGATTTTGTTTTACGCGTAATGCCTAAAGCGGTTACAATAACTTCGCCTAATTGGCCCTGGTCTTCGTTAAGCTCAATTGTTATGGTAGAAATATCTGCATCTACCACTCTTTCCATTAATGCAAACCCAATATTGGAAATAGCAAGTGTAACCCGGCCTGCGGGTACATTTAACGAAAATGAACCGTCATTTTCAGTAGTTGTTCCAGTTACAGTACCCTTTATCAATACAGAAGCGCCAGTAACAGGCTGGTTGTCTTGTGCTGATACAACTTTTCCTTTTACGGTTCTTACCTGTGCCTGTACTACCACACACATAATTAAAAAAGGAATTATACAAAACTTGTGCAATTTTCTCATAACAGTTTAGGTTTTGAAGATGAAAATTAATATTCAAAAAAAGAAATAAAACCATTTTTTGCGAATACAAGGAAACAGGCTATGCATGTTATAAAATTGCGACATGAACCACCTGATTAAAATGCGTCTGGCACATTTATAGTTTGGTAATTAAATTTGATCAAATCAAAAAATGTGGTTCAGGGTTTGAAAACAACAGCTAATTCTAAGAGAACGGAATAAGTTCCTGGATATTTTTTATCAATCAATCTATTCACTCAAAACCCAGCATAGTTAAATACAATTCCAGGAGTTTCTGCCTTTTATAATTGATCCAATTCCGCGATTAAAGTAAGTTCAAAATTCTTATCTCTTAAAGCAATTTATCTCTTTTCACTTTAATTTTCTACTTTTTTCTTGCGCAAACGATTGCGTTATTTTCTTATTCAAATATCTGTAAGGAAAGGAGTTGAATGCATGCATTTGCTAAAGTAAAGAATGTCTTCTTAATTTCATAATGCTTTTATTTTTTAATTTGCCAAACCTGGTAATTCCGGTCATTTACTTTTACCTCAGGCTCAGTAATACCCTTTGATGATTGCAACGCTGATTTATTGTAATCTTCAATGCCGGGAAGAGGAATTTGATTTTTTTAGCGTTTGGCAATCTATGTTCAGGTCAGTACCAGGCAAGGAGATGATGCGATTATTAAAAACCGATAATTTACTGTTCAAGTGTAGTTGCCCAATTGCTATTTACAAAAAAATCAAATCAATCTTTCATCCAACATATTTTTCCATATTATAAATCCTTTCTGTTCATTGGAGTAATCATGTACAATACGGCTGAAATTTTGGGGATTAGTTTCTATAAATGATTGTCTTCCCTGGGTACGGATAATATTCAACTGTTTGTCAATTTCTTTTAAGTGGGTTGGAAGTGAGGCTAAACTTTTATTAAAATGCCACAAATAGGTTGCCTCTTCGGTATCCAATGTTTCTAATATAATATGGAGTTGTTCATCTCCCATGAGAAGAAACACAAACGAAAATGGACTTAACACAAACCTGATTTTAAACAAATTTCCTTCATGGTGCCCTGCTAAGTAACGAAGTTGTTTGTGGTGTTTAAATTGGGTACGTTTTAATATATCCTCCAATAATTCTTCAGCGGATCCATATAATTGATTACCTGATTGAAGTTGAAAAAAATCAGGAACATTATCATGTGATAGAAGGGATGTTTTACTGCCTAACATATTTTTTGCCACAAACCTGAAACGTACGCTTTCAATTAATTCCCTGTTTATTTTTTCATTACAAAGTGACGTTGCCAATTGCGAAATGAGCACATTGTTTTCAAATTCAGCATGAATTTCAACGATCAAATTTTTTGATTGTAATGCTTTGGCAAAAAAAGGTTTCAATACTTCGAATTCCGGACGTATTTCGTTGTTCTCAATTTCAAAATCCAGTTCGCAGCCCAACTCCTTTACAGCATACTTAAATGCGATACTACCATATCTGAATTCCAATTCTTCAATCGGGATTTTTAATGTTTGCCGGATTGTAAATGATTTCTTTTCGGAAGGTAGTCCTACATTTTCCGGTTCATCAAATAATGCCGCTTGTTTTGCAAGTTTTCGGTAGTAGGTATTTCTTTTTAAAAACAGTTTATTGAGATAGTCAATTTTGATATCCCTGTAATCATAAATATTCGGTGTTATTTCTGAACGCTGTACCCTTCCAATATATTGAATCAGCTTGCCTTCAAATGAGAATGGATAAACAAGAAAAAGAGATTGTGCATTTTGCAAATCCGTTCCTTCTCCAAAAAACTGGCCTGTTGTTATCAATACCTGGTAGCTGCCTTCTTTTAGGATTTTCCATTTTGAAATCCGATTACTTTCAGCATCCTCACCACTTAAGGTTATGGTTTCGTATAATTGTTTCAGATATTGATTGAGCGAATCAATATGCTCTTTTCTTTCAGTAATGATTACTACCTTTTTACCTGTATTCAGTTCGTTGATTACATCTTTTAAAATTTGTTTGTTACGGGCTGAATCATGTATCAATATTTTTGAGAGTGTTTCAAATTTGTCTGTTTTTGAATTGAATGGAACATCCAGTTCCGTATTACGGATTATGATTTTCGCTTGTTTCGATGTTCCAATATCCTGCGGCTTTATTTCTGAAATAATTTGGCCCAAATGAATGAATATAAGTTTACCATCGTTGTATTTTCTAAAAGGTGTCGCCGTTAACCCATAAAGGTAAAAACTATTTAATTTTGCAATTGCAGTTTTATAAGTAGTGGCAGGGATATGATGGCATTCATCAACGATAATGGTGCCGAAGGCGTTTGTAATATTGGCCGCTTCAGGCTTTTCAAGTTCTTTTACCAAACTTTGAATAGTAGCGACGGTAATGCGTTTGCCGATTTTTGTTTTTGCCCTCCCTATTTTCCCAATTTCATTTTTAGGTATTCCCAAAAAGGTTTCTATTCGTTCTTCCCATTGCTCCGCCAATTGTTTGCGGTGCACAATGATTAAAGCTGGCTGTTGTTTTTGAGCAATAATTTTTAACCCGATAATAGTTTTTCCGGAACCTGGTGGAGCAACTATAACGCCAATACCTTTTTTATCTGCTGCTGCTATTGCTACATTTTGATACTCCCTTAACGGCGCATTGAAATTGAACGATATATCGGGCAATCTTTTTCTTTCATCTTTAAAATCGTATTCAATTTTATTATCCACGCAAAAACGAATGATCTTTCCAATCATTCCTTTGGGAATGATAACCTCCCTTTCGGTTTCTTCAATAAATTTAAAATATCGTTCCGTACCAAAAGTGTTTTTGCCTATTTTTTTTTTGATGAAAAATTCGGAGTTGGCGAAATTTAATTCTTTTGTAATGAAATTTATCAACGCTGTATTTATTCCTGCACGGTTAATGAAAACAAACTTATTCAAGACAATCGTGAGTCTATTATTTACTGGCAGTTCTGGTATTGCAGGCGAAGCGGTTGATGAACCTGTAGTTTTCTGATATAACCCGGCAAGGTCCGTAATTGAAATCCTATTAATGTTATTTAAAAAATCCCATTGGTCCTTGTAAACTTCCATTGAATCCATATTTACAAAACAACTATTACCTTGTTCATAAGTTTTTTTATACAAAGGCAAAGCAATCAGGTTACCAAAGCCTTTGCCTGAAAGAAAATCCTGGTTGGGGAATAGCCTGTCGAAACTTGAACTTTTATCAAAGATTGAAAATATACCCGCCTGCTCCAATATTGAAATAAAAATCTTTCTGCTTTTGATTGCCGGGAAAGGCTGCTCAAAAAATATCCAAACATGGCCACCCTTACCTGAACGGGAACGTTCCAGGTATGCCGGAATGTTTTTTTCATTACATACTTTAATGAATGCCCTGCATTGTGTTATCCAGTTTTCTTTATCAAAATCCGCCGCTAAAAACCATGAAGTATTATCTTTCAACAATGGATAAACACCTATTAATTGTTCGCCATTCAAATGTTTTATTATTTGTTCATCCGTAAAGGCTAAGTATGTTTTGTCGGGATAGTCCTGAAAAGTCCCACCCTTTATTTTGTGTGCCCGAAATTTGTATGGGTCAAAATAATACGCTGGCATATAACCGCTTTTCTCGCCTTTCTCCCAGCGGATAGCAAACACATCTTCCCTGCCTTTGAAAAGGGATTTGAATATTGTAAGTTGACTATTGAGATTATGGTTTGTCATTATTAAAGCGATCCTCCTTAGGCCAAAGTACCGAAACTTTTGAAACTAATATTTAATACAAAGCCCCCGGTCCTACAAATTTCAGGACTCCCAGCCCCGCCACTGAAATTAAATGGCTCCGGAACACTGATGAACCGGGGCAGCCCTTCAAAGGAAAACCGGGATGTTATTAAAGCGGCAAAAAAACACAAATTGAATTACCCTCTTTAATTAAAATATACAGGGTTTTCAATGTAAGCCGACTGATACGTTTTTTCAAATAACGTGGGTAAAGCCCCCCAATGATATTCAGTACAAGAGTACTTAGATAAACCGGGGCTGATGTTTCGCTTGTTATACTGCACAAGGGATAAAAACGTGAGGAAAAATTTTTGTCCGGGCAGTGAACCTATGTGGATCATCGTTGCATCGCCCTCTTGTACTTAATTCCATTGGGGAACTTTAATTACGTTTTAAATTAATTCGGGAGCTTATTATATTTGGTGATTGTGCAAAATAAATATCACTAATTTATCCCTTGCGCAGTATACAACTTGGGTAAAATTTACAGGTCATTCATTTTCAAATGGCGGACTGCTTTTTGAAAGGTAGCATAATTTGAAGGCCCTGTTTTGACCCCGGCCCCGCAGGTTAGCGGGAGGCCTTCTGCCAGTTCATTGCCTACGACTAAAGAACCGCCGAGTATAACGCAATTAAAGTTCCCCTGCCAGCACCAACTGAAAGAGATAGCTTTCGTGACCATTCTTGTCGGTTGTAGTAATGTGCCTGGCAGTATTAGTGCTGTTTTTGCAGCCAGCCATAAAACAAACGGCAACCAGCAACAACATCCTGTACTTTTTTTGAATGCTCATTTTTATATTTTAACTTTTTTCAACACAATTACTAAACCTGTACATTTTATAAAAAACCGTTCTATACATCTTTTTTTCGCATTGCCGGCAAATCAAGTGAATGTAGTTAATACAAATGCTTACGGATCTGCCTTGCCTTCTTTTATCAAAAACCTCCTACAGCTCTGTAAGCACCGCAATGCCAAAAGTTTTAAACCTGCTTTTTTCAAGGCCGGGCTTAAAAGATAAACCCACGGTGGTTGCCCTGTCGGGATGGTTGGAACCACCGCCGAACCTGATGCCCGCCCTAAACAGCGGCCCATAGCTGTTTAGTTTATTATTGGAGTACCTATCCGTCCAGCTTGTAAGCTGATAACCAAACCCCGCTCCGAGATACCAGCCGAAATTATCTTCGTTTTCCATTGTTGATTTACGGCCAATATTATAATCTACCACCACCGGTAAATCAAAACCATAATAAACACTGGCATCGCCACTACCACCACCTGCCGAAAATCCAACCCCAATTGGCGCAAGGGTGTAGGGCGGCCAATGTGCGTTAGCAATCCTTGTGCCCCGCCGGGTCTTCAAAGTAAATTTTGCCTAATAAAACGCAGCCAGTTTAATTATGCCATCATTCTTTGCATAGTTTTTTGCACTGCTGTACACCCATTGTTCTTCTTCATACACAAAGCCACTTACCACAGGATTTTGATGAATGTAAAATACTATTTCTGCAAACATTTTTTGATTTAGTATTTCAATCGGCTGGTTATGCTGCTGCCAAAAT
>JANOTW010000467.1:0-3202 GCA_031416575.1 Ferruginibacter sp. | reverse complement strand
GGGCTGATGTTTCGATAACAACAACGTAGAAAAAATTTACAGGTCATTTATTTTCAAATGGCGAATTGTTTTTTAATGGGAGGCATAATTTGAAGGCCCTGTTTCGCCCCCGGGCCCGCTGGTTAGGGCTGAGGCCTTCTGCCAGTTCATAAAATGCGCCTGATGAACCGCTCAATAAAACGCAATTAAAGTTGCCCAATGGTATTAAGTACAAGAGGGCGATGCAAGGATGCTCCACATAGCTTCTTAGCCCGGACAAAAAAAAAGAATGGTTGTATGGAAGGGCGATACATTGATGATTATTCAGGGATCTGATGCCAGGACAAAAATGATAAAAAGGCAACGATATATTTTAAAGTGCAGGAATAAGTGATTACAAAAATTTCATTTACAAATTACACGAATAAAGAGGGATGCAATGTATTGATTCGTGTAATTCGTGTTTTATAATTCGTGTTTTAAAAAGTACAATTTACCATGGCAAGAGTATTGTTAAAAAATATTGTCGGAAAAAACTACGAAATAAATGCGGTTATACTTTCGCTCATCAGCCAACTGAATATGGAAACATGGATAGTTGACAACACCGGAAAAGTGTTACTGGGTGATGAAAAGAAAGTTGCCCCGTCATCATTTCCCATAACGTTGGATGATGAAATACTGGGCTGGGTAAAAGGGGATGAAAAAGGAATGATAATTGCCGGCCTGCTTGCCCATTTATCACGAAAAGAAGCAGAGAAAAAAAAACTGGGCAGTGAGGTTTTGAATTTGTACCAGGAGATCAATGTGATCTTTAACTTCTCCGAAAAAATAGCACAAATTATCGAGCCGGAAGTTATTGCCAGGCTCACGCTTGAACAGGCTACACACGCTATCGCCTCACACAGCGGAGTGATTGTTTTATGGGATGAACAAAGCAAACAATTACAAATACCCGCGGTAACCGGAGAACCGTTGTTCAATGAAGAAAAACTTCGGGCCAACGCAGGGCTTCTTCTCAAAATAGGGCTTAGCGGACAGTCGGAAATTATTAATGATATTACCATACTGAAAGAAAAAGGTATTATTGAAAGCGGCGGGCAGTCACTGATATACGCGGCCATGAAAGTAAAGCACCGCACCATGGGCGCCATCATCCTGGCCGGCAGGGATGCCGAACAATTTTCCGCGGCCCATCTGAAATTACTCGTTACCCTCGCCCTCCAGTCTTCCTCCGCCATTGAAAGCGCTATGCTGTACGAAAAAAATATCCTTGAAGTAAAAGAACGGGAAGAAGCCATTCTTAGAATACACGAAGTAACTAAAAAATTCGTGCCGCACGAATTCATCCGTTCCCTTGGCAAGGAAACGCTGACGGATGTAAAGCTGGGTGACCATGTGGAAAAAATCGTAACGGTTCTTTTTACTGACATCCGCGATTTCACTTCGCTTTCAGAAAAAATGACCCCGGAAGAAAATTTCAGGTTTGTTTCTTCATTCAATGCAAGGCTGGGCCCTATTATCAGGTCGCACAGGGGTTTTATCAACCAGTATCTCGGCGATTCAATAATGGCCTTATTCCCCGAAGATCCGGAAGACGCCCTGAAGGCGGCCATACAAATGCAGCAAGCGGTCCATCAATTGAATATGGAACGAAATGCGAATGGCCTTCCTTCCATTAAAGCTGGCATAGGCATGCACACAGGCCCGCTCATCATGGGTATTACAGGTGATGAATACAGGATGGATGCAGCCACCATTTCCGACACGGTAAACACGGCAGCCCGCATTGAAAGCCTCACCAAATATTACAAGTCGCCCCTGTTATTGAGCGGCGAAACGCTTCGCCAGGTCACCGGCCATAGCGAATATCATTTGCGGCACCTGGGCAAAGTAAAATTAAAAGGCAAGCACAACCTGTTAAGCATTATCGAATGTATAAATGGATGCCCGGAAGCGGAACTGCAAAAGAAAACAAAAACCCTGGCTCACTTCAACCAGGCCATGAACCACTATTTTGATCAGCGTTTTGAAAATGCGGTACAGGGATTTCAGGCAATCATGGCAACAGACCCGGATGATAGAACGGCAAACTTTTTTATGGAAAACGCCTTGAAATATTTCAACAATGGTGTACATGAAAACTGGACCGGCGCTGAGGAAATGCTAAATAAGTGATGGAAAATGGAATACAAAGCCCGGTATGTACAGTAACTTGTTTTCCTGCAGGCATTGATTGAAAATTTTTATCATTTTTTTTAAAGGTATTGTTATATTTCACAAGGGATAAAATAGTGGCTTTAAGTTTTGCCTGTTATCGAAATAAAGCATTTGCCTCATTTCTAAAAACAACGTAAGGAAAGATCCCCAATGGTATGTCTTTGAACCGGGTTCAGATTAAAACGCTGGATAGACTGTGGCAAACCCTGCCTGACTGCATCAGGCAGACAGAGATGCTGCCATGCAAAACAAATATCGGGGAACAAAAAATTTTGATTGAATTTAATTGAAAAGCGTTGAATCAATTTGCAGCGCTACAGTTATTTTTATAGAAAAATAAATCACTTTTTTATCCCTTGTGCAGTATAAATAACAAAAAAGCCTCCAACTCAATAATGATCTGAAGGCTTTTTCTATGTACCAGTATCCCGGTATTTGAAGAGACACTTGCCTTACGGCGGCCAGATGATAAAATCGGGGCGTGCCTTCCAGTTTCACCACCTATTTTATTTTGCCTTATTAAATAACCGCTCTATATACTTTCTGCTTTTCATTCCTTTTATGTATATTTCTCTTGCATTGGCCTCCTGCCGGGTTTCATAACATTCGCTATAAACTATTAACCAGGGTACATACGGTTTGGTTGAAAACACTTGTTTATTATTATGTCGTTCAAGCCGTAAGTTCAAATCTTGACAATGGCCAACATAATATCGGTTAAAAGTTGCTGAAAACAAAATATAAGTGTAATACATTGATCTGGAGTAAATTAAAAAAGCCTGTTATTGCTAACAAGCTTTTAGTACTCGGGATGGGAGTTGAACCCACACTCGCCTTACGGCGAACAGGATTTTAAGTCCTGCGTGTCTACCAGTTCCACCACCCGAGTAAACAAATTTATAATAAGCAGATTATAACCAAAAGTATTACGGCCAATCCCGATCTTAATATCGGGACGTGTCTACCAGTTCCACCACCCGAGTAAACAAATTTATAATAAGCA
>JANOTW010000466.1:0-3650 GCA_031416575.1 Ferruginibacter sp. | reverse complement strand
AAGCAGGCCGTTGCTTACCGGGAGGTTTCTTTATTATTACGTCGTCCGCCGGGCCGTGAGGCTTATCCTGGGGATGTATTCTATTTACATAGCCGTTTATTGGAAAGGGCGGCCAAAGTGATCGCCAAAGATGATATCGCACAGCAAATGAACGACCTGCCGGAATCCATCAGGCATTTAGTAAAAGGAGGAGGTTCATTAACAGCTTTACCGGTTATTGAAACACAGGCTGGTGATGTATCTGCTTATATTCCTACCAATGTAATTTCAATCACCGACGGACAGATATTTTTGGAAGGCAACTTGTTTAACGCGGGTATCCGTCCGGCCATTAACGTGGGTATTTCGGTTAGCCGCGTAGGTGGTAATGCGCAGATCAAGTCAATGAAAAAAGTGGCTGGTACATTAAAATTAGACCAGGCTTTGTACCGGGAGCTGGAAGCCTTTTCTAAATTTGGTGGCGATTTGGATGCAGCTACCAAAAACGTAATTGATAAAGGCGCAAGAAATGTGGAAATCTTAAAGCAATTACAATATTCACCAATGTCTGTTGAAAAACAGGTAGCGATGATTTATCTGGGTACACAAGGTTTATTAAGAGAAGTGGCTGTTAAACATGTTAAAGCATTTGAAGATCACTTCCTGCTGGAAATGGAAAATAAGCACCCTGAAATATTAGCGGAGTTCAAAAAAGGAAACCTGCCGGAAGATGGTTTGAAAAAAGTGAACGAATTGGCAAAAGCGCTGACGGGGCATTACAAATAATTAACTAAAATTAGAATAAAAAGAACCTTCCCGATTTAAATGTTGGGAAGGTTTTTTTATGGATATGTCCTGGGGAGAAGTTCTTCAAACAGATTTTCCTTTTCAATTATACCAACTCGGTACCCCTTGCTTTTCGCAGTCTGAAGTACCTGCTTTTTTATCTTTTTTGTCCAGGCACCAGGGCCCTGAATGAACATCGTTGCATCGCCCTCTTGTACCGCATACCATTGGGGGTCTTTACCAACGTTATTTGTAGAAAAGCATCAGTAATCTTACTTTGGCGACCTCTATAATTTAATAAGTGGTGGCTATTTCAATTTGCGAATATATTTTATTTCAGCCCACGAATCAAGGGGTTCTGAAGCCCTCAACTTTGCACTGTCGTAGTCTTAGGTGCCTGCATATTATTTAAACCATTCATAGCCGGATAAAATAATATCCCTATGATATTCCTGCTTAGGATTTTATTTTATAAATGCCTGGTTAATAATTTTCATTTTATAAAACAAGGTATTTTTAAAAAAAAGTAAAAAAAAATTGGTTATTCTAAAAAGATATATACTTTTGTTCTACCTCTTTACTAAAGTTTCTTTTAAAGAAACGATCTGAAGCCACAATATCTTCATAAAAAAATCAGCAATCCATTTTCTGTCAAGTGACTTAATTGTTCACATGCCTGTTAATTTTTATTAAGCCTTTATATTAATCCACATTATCTTTTGCATTTCCGCTTACAGCTATTATTTATTAATCTCTAAACCACAATGGAATGAAAAAAGTTTACACAATCATGTTAACTGTAATAAGTTTATGCAGTTATCAATTCTCCAACGCACAATGTGAAGGAGTAAAGGGCCCTAATTTATTAGGCGCAAAAGGTACATTCAGCGCTCCATTTATTACCGTAAATGACGCTGCGGCAAATTGTACTTCATCAGGTTCAAACACATTTAACCCCAACGGAAATGTCGGGAATGCATTATCAGGTTGTACGGATCCAGGTATAGCAAACCCTTGTTCAGATTATGTTTATACTGCGGCAAGCGGAGGGTTGGAGCCAGAGTTCACCTATTCAATTTTAAAAACGATTGGTGATAACAATGGCGGTAATTGCATAAAGGGGGACTGGATTGGGAAAGACCACACTGGTGATGCAGGTTATTTTATGGCTGTTAACGGCGCCCCAAATAATACATTTAGCCATGTTTTCTATCAAATCAAATCTATACCGGTGTGTATTGGCGCTACTTATGAATTTTCCGCCTGGGTTATTAATTTACTTCCAGGTACAAGCGGCCATGCTACACCAGGCACAGAACCCAATATTTCATTTAGGGTAAATGGAAATGTCATTGCTAATTCGGGCCCCATTGCTTATAATAATACCGCTACGTGGGTAAAGTTGGTTGGGACTTTTGTTGCCAGTACTAATATGGTTGATTTGGAAGTTGTAAATGCTACGGCTATTCCAATTGGCAACGATTTGGGTTTAGATGATATTTCATTTAATGTATGTCAATCCCAGGTTGCTGTAAATGGCCCAACATCTGTTTGCGCAGGGAATAATGTTTCTGTTAACTTCACGGTTACCGATAATGCACAAATCAACACCTGGTATAAGTGGCAAAAAAGCACGAACGGTGGTATTACTTTTACCGATATTACGGCAGGCGCACAGGCAACATTCGTGGGAAATAATTATACATTAACCAATAATTTAGGTATCGTTAATTCCTCCATGAATGGCACTAAATACAGGTTGGCAGTGTCCACATCCCAGCCGGGCCTTTCAAACCCGGATTGTATTTATTATAATGATTACACACTTATAGTCGCTGATTGCGGTCCGCTTCCAGTTCAGTTAACCTCATTTAACGGAAGATATTCAGGCGGCAAAGCCTTATTGGATTGGCAAACCAGCCAGGAGCTGAACAGTGATCGTTTTGAATTATTCAGAAGTACGGATGGGCTTGACTTTATTAAGGTGGGTGTTGTACGCAGCGCCGGTAACAGCAATACAATCAAAAATTACAGCTACCAGGATAACATAAACGGCAATTCAGGCAATTATGTTTACTATCGTTTGAAACAGATTGATAAAGATGGCAAAGCTACTTTTTCATCGGTTGTCAGGCTTTCATTGGGATCAATATCAACTTTTGATATTTTCCCAAATCCATTCAGCAATAACTTTACGGTTTCGTTCGGGGCCGATAGGACTTCCACAGCTACTTTAAGAATTCAGAATAGCGCAGGCAATCTGGTTTATACCAAAACGATCAATGTAACCAAAGGTAATAATTCAGTAGTCATGAATAATTTACCGGCATTAGGCCCCGGGGTTTATTATGTTACAGTTTACAATGAAGCATTACATTTCAATGGAAAATTGCAAAAGCTATAAATTTTACCTGTTCCTTATATTCTTAAAAGCTTCCTTTTATAGGAAGCTTTTATTTTTTTAGCATTTTTGTCCGGAAAAAATTTTTATGGTACTTCTTCATTTTGTATGGAATGCCCATCTGCCCTAATTCTTTTTTAATAGCACATACAAACACCTTGCTTTACCCCAGGCGCAGGAATGAGGCGTGGGCATTTCCGCAGAGCCTTCCTGTGCCAAAGTAAAAGATAGCAAAGTTTAGTAACAAGTGGGCACAGGGCTGGAGCCCTGCGCCTGATGGTACTCTTATTTACCGAAGTTGTGTACTGCTATTTACCGAAATGTGTGAATTCTTAATTGCCAATTTGTATGCACTGTTAATTACCGATCACAGGAGTAAGTTTCCAAAACCCTTTGAATCAAAATGATGAAAACAAAGGTGGGTCTTCATGCAGGAATGGCAGAAGTTCCCAAAAACCTTGAAATCAAATGATGAATGCAAAAG
>JANOTW010000465.1:0-1635 GCA_031416575.1 Ferruginibacter sp. | reverse complement strand
AGCAGTGGCGGCAGAACATTGATAAAAGAGAAAACAGAAATGTTTAACCGCTTAGATGTAGAAGGAAATTTATTGGTGCTAATGTTGATGCTGCCATCTGCAAACAGACAAAACAAAGAAACATTAAAAGTGTTTCGGGATACCGGTGGTTACACAGACTTCTTTCCTGCCGAAGATAATTATCCTGCACAGGAAGAACTCTTAAAGAAAATAACCAACCTTGATTGCTTTGGCGAAAAAGAAGAAGTATTTCAAAGACAAATAAAAACCTCGTTAGGCAATACATTAAAAGTATTAAAGCCATTGGTTGTAATTGATGAAGGACACAGGGCTTACGGAGAAAATGCAAGAAATACAGTAAGAAACTTTAATCCTTCTTTTATTCTTGAATTGAGTGCAACTCCACCCGAAGGCAGTAACGAACTGGTGAAAATAACCGGAAGGGAATTGCATGAGGAAGAAATGATAAAACTGGATATTCACCTTACCAACAAAACAAGCCTTGACTGGAAAGACACGATGCTGGCAAGTTTTGAGAAACAAAACCAGTTAGAGAAATTAGCTAAAGAATACGAAGAAAATACTGGTGAATATATCCGCCCTATTTGTTTGATACAAGTTGAAAGAACAGGCAAAGACCAACGAGGTTCAGATTTTATACATGCAGAAGATGCTAAAGAATATTTAATCAAACAATGCAATGTTCCTGAAACTCACATTGCCATTAAAAGCAGTGAGAAAGACGATATTGAAGGCATTGACTTGTTTTCAAAGAGTTGTGATATTCGTTACATCATTACCAAACAAGCGTTACAAGAAGGTTGGGATTGTTCCTTTGCTTACATACTTACCATCTTAACCAATCCGGGTTCGGCAACAGGAATTACACAGTTAGTTGGTAGAATTTTAAGGCAGCCCAAAGCAATCAAAACAAAAGTCAAAGAATTAGACGAGTGTTATATTTTCACCTTTAAACCCAATGCAAGTACATTGGTAAGAGAGATTAAAAACGGTTTGGAAGATGAAGGCTTAGGCGACATTGCAGGGAGGTTAGTGAATGATGAAGGCGGCGAAGGAATAGACAATTTAAAAGATAGAGAAATACAATACCGTCCGGGCTTCAAAAAGTTTGAAGGGAAAATCTATTTGCCAAAGTTTGTAATACAGGAAGAAAATAGCTGGCGGGATTTGATTTTTGAAGTAGATATATTAAGTGAAATAGACTGGACGAAAATTGATATTTCAGAAATAGCCGAAAGAACTTTAACTGACAAAAAAAGCAAAGAACAGGAATTGACTTTAGGTTTGAGCAAAGAAGAAAAAGAATTTTTAGAAGAAACCGGCGACAGGATTGAAAGAAAGGGAACTTTAGAAATTGACGAAGCATTTTTAGCAAGGCAAATTTCAGAGATTGTACCTAACCCATGGATATGTTACAACTTAGGCGACAAAGCCATTGAACTGCTTTCAAAAAAATATGATAGGGAAACCATTGCTTCCAATTTCGTATTCATCATTGAAGAACTGAAAAAAATTTTAGAGAAACAGAAAAATATATTTGCTGAAAATGTTTTTAAAAAACTGGTTAACAAAAAGCAACTGCATTTCTTTTTAATCAGCGACAAAGGCGGCTTT
>JANOTW010000464.1:0-6921 GCA_031416575.1 Ferruginibacter sp. | reverse complement strand
TACGGGCGACAGCCACCATTTCTTCAAAAGCGGAAGTACTTGAAATTATAGAGAATTCCGCTATAAGAAGAGAACTAACCGCTGAAATCTAAACCTATGAAATAGTCTCTCATTTAGTATTGCTTTTACATCCCCTCTCCGGTTAAAGGCCCTGCTAAATTTTGGACCAATTGCTATAACCTCTTGTTTAACCTCAATTGAATAGTCCCTGCTTCTGCCTGAAAACTCCGGCATTATTTTTTGATCAAGAGTTTGAAAAATATTTTGAAACATTAATTCTCTGCTTCTTTGTTCATTGTTTTTTACCTGAAATACAATATCCGCGTTTGAGTCAATGATGATCTTTATATTTTCACCCGGATATACAATAGAGTAAGATGAAAGGCACCGAAACAATGTAGGCTTGTTATACTGCACAACGGATAAAAACGTGAATAAGGTTTTTTGTCCAGGCAGTGAAGCAATGGTCATCATCGTTGCATCGCCCTCTTGTACTTAATACCATTGGGGATCTTTAATTACGTTTTAAATTAACAATTTTTACCCCTTCAGTGGATGGGGGTAAACTGTTTTATTTTTTTATTGAACAAAACAAAATTTCACTGATTTGCCCGTTGTGCGGTATAATTAAAAATGATAGCGCTTTATTCGATTCTAATTTATTGGCGAATTTTATAATTCCGGGTAAGTCATTATAACCTAACAATGGTTCATTTATTTCTCTAAGGATTTGTAACGAAATAACATGTAAATTTATTGAGCGGCAATCAAATGGAATCCGATATTTTATTAAAGGCGAAATATGAGAAGGTATCGCCATTATTGAAAGAGAAACAGATACGAATGCTACTGGCCGCCGAAGCAGAAAGTATGGGAACGGGTGGTCTGTATATGGCATTGGTAATAATGAGGGCTGGGTAAGCGTGGGCATCAGCAATGATACGGCAAGCTTTGCGGTGGCAACCATCAGAAGTTGGTGGTTTGAAATGGGGAGAGAAAAATTTGCAGGCACAAAAAAAATATTGATTACCGCAGATGGTGGCGGAAGCAATAGTTATAGAAGTAAATTGTGGAAAAAGGAACTTCAAATTTTAGCTGCCGAATTGGGGATTGAAATCAGCGTATGTCATTTCCCACCAGGCACTATCAAATGGAATAAAGTTGAACAACGCCTTTTCGCTCATATAACAATGAACTGGAGAGCAAAACCTTTAACAAGTATTCAGGTAGTTGTAGATTTAATCGGTGCGGCCAAAACAGCAAAAGGATTAAAGGTGAAAGCGAAATTAGATAACCATACGTATGGGAAAGGAATAATAGTAACGGATGAGGAATTAAAGAATATCAACATCGTTCGTGATGAATTTCATGGAGAATGGAATTATTCTATAAAGCCCAAAATTGTAAAGTTTGTTTCGTTACAAGTCCTTAGATCGCCGTATGAAGATTTTACCTGACAAAAATATAGACATCCGGTTCAAATTTCTTTTCCCGGAAACTATCCAGGAAGTATATACGATCCGGGATATGCAATGGAACGGAATTACAAATGGAATGTTACTTAAATTATTAAGCGATCCCAAACAATTCAACTTGCTTTTTTATGAAGGCTGATTTATCAAGAAAAGAATTCATTAAAGCAGCAGCATCGTTTTTGCTTTTCTTTAAAACGGATAAGCCGATTTCCGTGATGACTGTAAATGGCAGCATACCTGCTACAGAAATGGGAACAACTTTGATTCATGAGCATTTTTTGGTTGATTTTATTGGTGCGGATAAAATAAATTATAACCGTTGGAACAGGGATGAGGTTATAAAAAAAGTGTTGCCTTATTTATTGGAAGCAAAGAAATATGGGGTAAAAGCAATCTTGGATTGCACCCCCGCTTTTTTAGGCCGTGATGTAATATTGCAAAGAAGGCTTGCAAAAGAAAGCGGGGTGCACATATTAACGAATACAGGTTATTATGGGGCAATGGGAAATAAATACCTTCCACAATGGGCATTTACGGAAACACTTGAAAAAATAGCTAAAAGGTGGATAAACGAATTTGAAAACGGGATTGAGAACACAACAGTAAAACCGGGTTTTATCAAAATAAGTGTTGACCCAGGGCATTTATCTGAGCTTCATCAGAAGATAGTAAAGGCGGCGGCACTAACACATTTGCAAACAGGCTTAACCATTTGCTCTCATACAGGTATTGCTATACCAGCATTTGAAGAGATTGAACTGCTGCAAAAAATAAAGGTTCATCCTTCTGCATTTGTATGGACCCATGCCCAGGCTGAGCAGGATAAAACGCTTCATGTAAAAGCAGCTAAATTGGGGGCATGGATAAGCCTGGATGGAATTGGTTGGGGTGATTTTGAAAAATATGCAGACTCGATTGATAACTTAAGATCAGCAGGGATGCTGAAAAAAGTGTTGATATCCCATGATGCGGGCTGGTATAAACCCGGAGAAAAAGAAGGAGGGAACTTTACGGGTTATACAAATATTTTCACTGTGTTGATCCCGTTATTAAATAAGAGAGGGTTTACTGATAATGATATACAACAATTGCTGGTTAAAAATCCTTCGGAAGCTTTTGCGATAAGAGTAAGAAAAATATAATCATTGGCAAAAAGCCAACTTGTTTGTTCCTGTGGCCGGGGTGCATTCCAATTTGTCGCCGGCTGGTATGGAATACCAGCCAATGTAACCCGCAGTACCCGTTGCCCCTCCGGCCTGCTTTGAAATTAATACAACTTGTTTTATAAAAAATTCCCCGGATATAAATCAATTAAAACGCATCCAAAAAATGTGTTGCCAAATTGAATTCATCTATTTACAACTTTTCAATTTTGAAAAGTTTTTTTTTATTTTAAACCGTCATTTTTGGAAAGCAACTAAAAAATATACGACGTCATGAATAGCATGTCCGGCTATCAGTCTATAAATCTTACCTTTCCGGTTACTTAAATCAAAGATTTTTTATTTGCCAAAAAACCGGCTGCAACACTAAAACTAATTTCCACGCATAAAAATTGTAACTACAAAAAACAGTATATTTACTAACCCTATAAACCGCAAGCCTAAATGATCCATTTGCAAACCTTCCCAGTCAGTCGGTTAACCCATCCAATATCACACATTAAAATCAGTTAAAACCAATACGGGATGATGATCCTTTCAAGTAAATAAATTTAGCAAGGATGAAAAGATTTTTTACCAGAAACCACTTATTATCACTTCTCTGCCTGATAAGTAACTATACCGCTCTTTCTCAAAATTCCGTACTGGTAAATTTTGGAAGCGCCAACTGTTATAATGCAGGCGCCCCTTCTTTTTCACTTATCAATAATCCTTTAAGCGTTTCCCCATCCGTGTTAGCCACCTGCGATCTTACGGCTCAATTACCTGATTTTTTCAGCGTATTTATCGCTTACAATCCCAGGAGTGATAAAGTATATGTGGCGGATGTAAGAAGCGGTACGGATACAAAAATCTGGGTGCTGGATATGGGCCTGCCATCCAATATCGCCTGCCCTGTTATACCAGTTGCACCCACTTATTCCTATAGCTATGTCTCCAATAATTTCGAGTTTGATAATAACGGTGACCTGTGGTCGTTTTCAAATTATAATGTTACTACCGGCCAATGTAATATGGATAAGTTTGATGTTACTACCGGCAATGTGATCAATACCAGGTTATTGCAGTTTCCGGCAGGTAATTTCCCTACGACTATCCGTAGCGGCGATCTTACCATTTTACCCAATGGACGAATGTTTGCTACACTTGGCAGCACACCATCCAGGCTATACGAAATAAATAATTACAGCAGCACCAACACTAATGCTTCGGCCACCTGGTTACAAACCTTGCCAAAAGACTGCTATGGCATTGCCTATCTGAATGGCCAGTTGGAAGTTACCGGGATAGATTTTTCAGGCTCCTGCTATTATTTTGATTATACCATCAGTACCAATACACTGGGCATACAAAAGCCGTTTCAAATGGGGCAGGGGCCAATTGACAATACCAGCATCACGCCTTCGTTGGGCACTACCAAACAATTAGTAAATGCCGTTAAAGTAAATGAAAATACAGCCGATCTTACTTATGAAGTATATGTAAAAAACCTGGGGAATGTAACCATCAACAATATCAATGCGACAGATGACCTCGGAGCTGTATTCGGCGCCGCGAATGTATCGAATGTAAATACGGCTTTTGTAGCAGGTGGCAATATTGGCGGGCTCACCTTAAACCCGTCCTACAACGGAACCACTATCACTCATCTTTTAAACGAAGGACAAAATTTACCTAACCAGACATTCAATAATACCAGCTATTATTTTAAGCTATTGATAAAATGCAGGGTTACTAACCTGAATACAACCACGATATATTTAAACTCCGCTATCGGCAAAGCCACCATTGGCAATACTGGTAACAGCAGCCTGATCAACGTGGCTGATTCTTCCAACAATGGCACTGAAGCGGCAACAGACCCTAACAACAATGGTAATGCAGGTGAAATTGGTGAAAACATTCCTACGCCATTCAATTTTGGCACCCTCCCTGTTCGCTTTATTAGTGTAGCCGCTTCCATAACCAATAAAACTTCCGCAACAGTAAAATGGGTAATAGCTACACCCACCATTAACGCTGAAAAATTTGAAGTGGAATATAGTACCGATGGCAGAACATGGATACAATTGACGCAAATGAAAATCATCAATGCCAACCAGGCAAATTACCAGTTCACCCATCAACTTATTCCTGCAGGAAATTTGTATTACAGGATCAGGCAGGTGGATAATGATGGCTCCTGGGTTTATAGCAGGACCGTGCTGCTGCATAATAAAATAAATGAGAACGATTATGTGATCTTTCCTAATCCTGCACGCAATTATATCCAGGTAGCAGCGCCATATTATACCAATGAAAAAACGAATATTGAATTGTATGATGCCACCGGCAGAAAATTATTATCGAAACAAATGGCCGCATCCACAGAAGAAATCAATACTACACATTTCCCGGATGGAACTTATCTTTTGAAAATAATACATACTGAAGATGTGAAAACACGGAAGGTGTTGATAGTGCATTAATGCCCCAGCCCCGCTGGCCAGCGGGGAGGTCTTCGGCCACCCTGTTTTTTTTCGTATATTTTTGTGGGCGTTGACTGATTATGATTTGTTAAAAATTTTGTACCGGGCTTTAGTTTTTCATGGCAGCATCGTCGTGTTATTTTAATCCCGATTTTTCATCGGGACTCACCTTGTACTTCATACCATTATGGAACGCCTTTGAACAGGAGCTTGTTGCATTTTACCGGTGGGTGATATTCGTTTAATTCAAACAGCTTTTCAATTCCATAACACGGTCATACGGAGACTGGCAGGCCGTGTTATGGAAACAACCTTTCAGCAACCGCTACACTTTCCGGCTTGCCTGCATCCACCAGTTTATCGCCGGTATGATCGTAACCGAGAATCAGGTGGTCCGCTGCAAGATCAAGGTAGGGTTCGGTGAGGGAAAATTTTCCACGCTGGCGTATCAACGAAAATATTTCCGGTTGAAAAACTACTACGCAACTGTAGGCTTTTTGAATCAATTTTTCCCCGCTTTTCGTGGCGCTTAAATGGGGGCCTTTCTCTTCACTGGTTTTTACATTTCTCCAGCCGCACAACCTGTCATTGGTATCAAATAAAAAGTACCTGGAAGTTACTCTGGTGGTTACACCAAAAGATATCAATGGTTGATGTTGCCGGTGATATGCAACCAGCTTATTCAAATTAAGATCAGTAAGAATATCAACATTAAGCGTTATAAAAGGTTCCGCGCCTTCAAGCAAAGGCCGTGCTTTTACCATCCCGCCACCGGTTTCCAGCACTTCATCTCTTTCATCGCTGATCAGCACATTACTTCCCCACCCTTTATTTTCATTTACCGCATCAATTATCTGATCTGCAAAATGATGAACATTTACCACTACGTCTTTAATGCCGTATTGTTGTAAATATTCAATATTGCGTTGCAATAATGATTTGCCATTTACCAACGCCAATGCCTTAGGATGTGCGTCAGTCCAAGGCTTAAAGCGAGTGCCAAGGCCGGCAGAGAAGATCATTGCTTTCATTTGGTTCATAGTTTAAAGTTCATGGTTCATGGTTTATGGTTCAAAGTTCATTTATGTTATACTGCGCAAGGGATAAGCTAGTGATATTTATTTTGCACAAAAACCAAATATAATACGCTGAGGAATTAATTTAAAACGTAATAAAAGTTGCCCAATGGTATTAAGTACAAGAGGGCGATGCAACGATGATGCCCATTGCTTCACTGCATGGACAAAAATTTTTCGGCACGTTTTTATCCCTGGTGCAGTATATATTAGGTTTCTTTCAATACAGGGGCTGAATTATTCAATAAACAATGAGCCTTTTCCTATGAACCGCTATCCCATAAACCATGAACCATCAACCATGAACTGGTTCCCTATCAACGATCAGCCATCACCCATCAACCATCAACCAGTTTTCTTTATTAGTGTGATTTAAATTAATCTTTACTTTAAATTTATTTTTTAAATGACGTGCTATCGCTTCGGCTGCATATACACTCCGATGCTGTCCACCGGTACAACCAAAATTAATCACCAGGTTTTCGAAACCACGCCTTATGTAATCTTCCACAGTGATATCTATTATATTGTAAACACCGTTTAAAAAATCCGGCATTTTAGTTTGTTGTTCCAAAAAGTCCTTTATCGGTTTATCCAGGCCAGACAAATGTTTATAATCGTCAAACCTTCCCGGGTTTAATACACCCCTCATATCAAAAACAAAACCTCCCCCGTTTTTTGTATCATCTTTTGGATAACCGGTTTTAATAAAAGAGAAACTGTTGATGGAAACTACCAA
>JANOTW010000463.1:0-4129 GCA_031416575.1 Ferruginibacter sp. | reverse complement strand
TTTTGATCAATAAAAAAAATAAAAGAGGTTAACCCCATCACTCCCGATGAACCGGGACAGGCTTTCCCGAAAAATGCCGAAAGGTCGGCACAGGTCGGGATGTTCCAAAGGGGGGTAAAAATTGTTAATTTAAAACGCAATTAAAGATCCCCAATGGTATCAAGTACAAGAGGGCGACGCAACGATGATGCCCATAGCTTCACTGCCAGGACAAAAAATATTCTTCATGTTTTTATCCCTCGTGAAGGATAATTGATAATTTGATAATTGATGAACAGGCCCTCAATTCTCATCACTCAAACATTCATCAATCAACTTGTAACCATCAATTATCAAATAAACCATCAACTATCAACCATGAACTATGAACCATGAACTATCCATCATCACTCATCATTTAACTTTATCTTTGCGGCAAACAACTAAAGAAAGAACATGAACAGTTTACCAGAACAACCCAGTCAGCTAAATATAGAAATTTCCGAAGAAATTTCTGAAGGTGCTTATGCCAACCTCGCGATAATTACCCACAGCCACGCCGAATTTGTAATTGATTTTGTAAATGTGATGCCCGGAACCCCTAAAAGCAAAGTTAAAAGCCGCATCATCCTTACACCATTTCACGCCAAGCGCTTTATGAAGGCGATGATTGAAAATGTAAAGAAATTCGAGTCTGCCAATGGTTCAATACAGGATATGGAACAAATTGAAGTGCCATTTACTTTTGGCGGCCCCACTGGCCAGGCATGAGGATGGTTTTTCTGATATTAAGTAATTAGTGGCAATTGAGTTGACAAGGTTTACAACAGTGATAAAAATAAATTTGGAAGTTACATATTAACCCGTACAAGTAGCTACGAACTTATGTAAAATTCAATTTGCAGATGGCCCTTTTCTTCTTTGTACATTAACCCGTGCCAGATGGCAATGTCAGAATAGCGCTGAATGATAAGCGGCGGTACTTAAATTACTGAAATATCAAGGTTATTAACCACATTGAATTTATAATCAGAATGGTGATCAAACCGAGCCACTTCCAGTTCAAGATACAATTGTAGCGGTTCTAATTCATTGTCCAAATGGGATGGGGCTTAAAAAACCTTTAGTGCAAAAGGTTTGACATGATTCGATGTTTTTTAACCGGACAACAACGCTTAAATAATAAAAAAGACTCCATGCAGATTGGAGGCTGATATTTCAGCATTTAATAATACCGGCATTATATCCTATTGTTTTACAATGTCTGCTTGGGGTGTAGATTTCGGATTTTTTTTTTGTATTTCTGAACTTCCTCTATTTCGTTATTTTCCACTCTCACAAAGACCAGGCTTGTTTCGTCTTCAACATTAATAAATACAATTAATAATGTCAATATTTATCGCACCTCCAATTCATTAATTATTTGATTAACTGTAAAATATTCCATCACCCTTATTTATTAAAGTGGTAATAAGTGGCGGGGCGTTTTAAATGGGTAGTTAGCAGGAATGAACGGGTATGTTGGGGTATTAAATAGTAAGTTTAATTAAACTCTTTTAAAATGGGCTGTAACGCCTGAAATAAAATAGCCGGATAGGTGCCGGATTCGGTCAGCCGATACGTAAGAGCGGATGGATCAACCTCTAAGCGGCAACAGGTGAGCCTTTACGTATGTTAAGTTGCCGCACCTGGAACTAATTTTGAACGGGTTCCCCCCATTAAAATACGGGAGTGACTTTCGCAACTGAAGTTCAATAAGCCCGCAGGGAATAATTATTCAAAACGCCATATCCTTCCTCATTTGCCTCTCCCTGATAAATTTTGCAGCAAACCATTCACAATCAAATGGAATACAACATTAAACAATTCCGGTTTTAGGAAATAACTTCCTCTTTTAGGAAATTAATACAAACTGATAGTTTAATAAGAGGCTGATTATCAACAAGGTATCAGATTGGTACTATATTAGGTTCAATATTGGAAGCGTATATGATGTACATAAAAAGATTTTTGAATGGAACGGGATATTTTTTTTCTTTTTCATTTACAATATCTGCGGCATTAATACGTTTGCTATTTCAAAATTTATTTTTTTGTAGAAAATTAATTACATCCTCATAGGATAAAAGCTACAAATGATTGAGATATAGCCATGTTCCGGCAATTATATTTTGAACACTGAAATCACCTTATGAAACTTTTTTACTTACACTCCAAAGAGTTATTACTATCCCCCGGCAATTTTATTGCTTCAAAGAACGGTTTTCTTTCCTTTCTATTTGTTATTATAAGTGGAATGGCATCTTCTTTATGTTCACAGCAGATCACTATTAATCCACGCAGCAATTTGGTTTTGAACGGTAACGTATTCATGGTAGTAAATAATGCGGCTTTTCAAAACAATGGTACATTTTCAGCAGGCGCCAGTACGGTAAATTTCAGTGGCCATAATGATACACTGGTATCTTATTTATCAGGTACCAACCCAACTACTTTTTATAACTTATCAGTTACCAAAACCGCTTATGGAATAGCTTTAAAGTCCAGGGCGGTAGTCATAAATGTATTGGCGGTAAACGCAGGTAATTTATATACTGACAGTAACCTTACGTTGAGATCAGATGTAAATCTAACCGCAAGGGTTGATGTAGTTCCTTCCGGTAGCAATATCATCGGAAAGGTACATGTAGAAAGGTATATCCCTGAAAGAAGATCCTGGAGACTGATGACCGCCCCCGTTACAAATGCCAATACAATTTTTAATAGCTGGCAAAACAGGGGTGTTTATGCGGCAGGTTTGGGATTGTTGGTTACAGGGCCTAACCCTACTGGAGCGGCAGGCAACGGTTTAGATACCAGCTATTATAATAACGTATCCATGAAAGGATTTAACTACAGCACTCAACAATTTGCAAACGTGCTGAATACTAAAGTGGCTATTTCTTCCGGTAATGCCGGTAGCGCCGACAATACAGGATATTTTGTTTTTATCAGGGGCGACCGTACCCCTCCAAACACGACTTTTGGCATTGACAATATTACCACGCTCACCAGTATTGGCGCGTTACAATCCGGTACGCAGACATTTACCGCATCTCCTGTCATTAATAAATATACATTGATTGGCAACCCTTATGCTTCACCGATAGACTTTAATAACGTAGCAAGGGTTAACCTTGTAAAACGTTTTTATGTATGGGACCCTTCTCTTAATTCAGTGGGTGGATATGTAATGCTGGATGATTTGAATAATGATGGCGTTTATGTTAAAACCGTATCTGGAAGTTCACAAACAAAAGATATACAATCAAGCCAGGCATTTTTTGTACAAACCAATGCCAGTGCAGCAGCATCCATAACCTTTACCGAAACAAGTAAATCAGGTAATAATAACAATTTGATGTTCAGGCCGGCTACGCATGGTACTCCGGCTGGTGTTGGAACTGGTAAAATAATCACCACTTTGAATTTATTAAATTCAGATAATAAAACCATCCTTGCAGATGGTGTAATTGCAGAGTTTGACAATATCTATAGTGCAGGAGTAAACTTAGATGACGCAGCGAAGTTTACAAACACCAACGAAAACATCAGCATCGTAAGAAACAATGTTTTACTTGCCGCTGAAAGAAGGCCCGCACCTGGTTTTAGCGATACGGTTTATTTCAGGCTTACAACTACTACAAAAAGAAACTACCAGTTTGTATTTGAAGTAAATGGCCTGGAGCAACCAGGTATGGCGGGCTTTTTGGAAGATACCTACCTAAGTACAAGTACATCTATCAGCCTTTCAGGTACTACCAAGGTAGATTTCACTATTAATGCGGAAGTAGGTTCTGCGGCAATTAACAGGTTTAGAATTGTTTTCAAACCAACGGCGGTCGTTTTACCGGTAACTATCACCAGCATAACCGCTTATCAAAAAAATAAGAACATAGTGGTAGAATGGACGGTGGAAAATGAAATGAATATGGTGAAATATGATATTGAAAAATCATCTGACGGAACTGTATTCACCCATGTAAATACAGCGAATGTGACTGGTGTCAACAATGCTTACAATAGTTATAGCTGGTTAGACGTTAATTCAGTGCCGGGAAATAATTTTTACAGAATAAAATCGTATGACAGAAGCGGGGCGATAAAATAC
>JANOTW010000462.1:0-3471 GCA_031416575.1 Ferruginibacter sp. | reverse complement strand
CTGGTACTTACAGGGTAGAAATAATAGCGCCTCATAAAACAAGGATAACGCAAACACTGTTTGTAAACGGCCAATAACAACAAGCAGCTTTAAACAATACATCAGTTGAATAATGTAATGTACCGTGCGTCTCCTTTTAGGGACGCAACTTGATTTTTGAGAAGTATATCTCAGGTAAAAACTTTTATTCCCGTAATTGTTATCATCACCAGGCTTGCAAAAATGAAAGTAACTTACTTTTAGAATTCCGTGCCCCGCCTCGTAAATGAATGGCCAATTCGCAAATTAAATGAGCTGTTACTCATTCAAAAGCCTCTCTATCAGCGAACTGATGTCGCACCAGAATAACTTTTGAAAATTTGTAATTTATTGATTTTCATTGGTCAAATTTTAAATTATATAAGAGTACATGAGTACCATATAAAGGCATTCTGTATCTTTAATTCATAACGTAGGAAAAGATGCCCAATGGTATGCAGCACAAGGTAGCGACACAATACCGCCTGAGGGGGATCATGAAAAACAAAAGCCTGTACCCGAAAAAAAGCAACTCACATTGTTACATTTTGTACAGTATAAAGTTTACTAAATCCTATCAATTAAAAATGCCGGAAAATTTTTCCGGCATTTTTAATTATTTACTTTAAGATTATCTTTTCTCTTTCATCGGTATTCTTTTCCTTCCTTCGGTTCTGTCACCTCTTCCTTCGCTTCTGTCGCTCCTGTCGCTCCTCCCTTCATCCGAAGGCCTCTTAAATCCACCATCCGCTTCATTCATTCTTACCAGGCGGCCATTGTATTTTTTACCATCCATGCTTTTGATCATTTTGGCAGCAGCGCCTTTATCTACTTCCACCCAGGCGTTCATTTCCCTGATATCAATCTTGCCCAATACCTCTTTATTCAAATTACTCTCATCTAAAATAAATTGCAAAAAGCTGGCTTTGTAAAAACCATCTTTGGTTCCGAGGTTGATGAATAACCTGCTAAACCCATTGTCGGCCCTGCTAAAAGAACTGCGCTCTCTTCTTTCACCTGCACCGGCCTCCCTAAAGCTATTATCCCTTCTTTCCCTGGAATCAGTTTTTGCATTCAAGTCATCTGAATTTTGATAGTACTTTAAAAAATGGTTGAACTCCAAAGCCGCCACTCTTTTTAAAACTTCGTCTTTGCTTACATCCGAGAATTTTACCTGCAGGTCCGGCAAGTAATTTTCATATTCACCGTTGGAAATATCAGCTTCCATTAATTTATCCATGAAATGAAAAAACTGTTTGCGGCAAACATCCTTGCCACTTGGGATATCCAGCCGGTGAAATTGCGCATTGATCATTTTTTCAATAGACCTGATTTTGTAAGATTCCCTGCTGTGGCAGATGGTGATACAAATTCCGGTTTTACCCGCCCTGGCTGTACGGCCACTGCGATGTGTGTAAACTTCAATATCGTCCGGCAACTCGTAATTGATCACATGCGTAATACCGTCCACGTCAATACCTCTTGCAGCCACATCGGTAGCAATCAATAATTGTATGCTTTTTGAACGAAAGCGCCCCATTACCTTATCCCGTTGCTGCTGTGTTAAATCACCGTGAAGGGCTTCAATGTCATAACCCTCTTTTACCAGGCGTTCAGCAACATCCTGTGCATCCGCTTTTGTACGTGTAAAAATAACACCATACATACCCGGGTTAAAATCTACCAGGCGCTTTAGCGTGTCATAACGGCTATGTGCAGGTGTAATAAAATACTGGTGATCTATATTTTCATTGGCTGTATTCTTTTTACCCATGGTAACCTCTATAGGGTTAGTCATAAAGTTTTTAGAGATCGCTTTAACTGCAGTAGGCATGGTAGCGCTAAACAACCAGATACTTTCTCTTAGTATGGTATTTTTTAATACAAAATCAATGTCATCCCTAAAGCCCATGTTCAGCATTTCATCCGCTTCATCCAACACTACATATTTTACTTTTTGCAGATCAATGGCTTTTCTTTCTATCAGGTCAATCAGCCGGCCCGGGGTAGCTACTACTATTTGCACACCTCTTTTTAATTCCCTGATTTGCATTACAATGGAAGCGCCACCATAAACCGGCTCTACATTTAACCCTTTCACGTGCTTTTTAAAATTCAATAAATCATTGCAGATCTGAATACATAATTCCCTGGTAGGGCATACAATCAATGCCTGGGGATGTTTTTGACTTGTATCTATTAATTGTAGTAAAGGCAAACCAAATGCAGCGGTTTTGCCGGTGCCGGTTTGTGCCAATCCTACAAAATCCGTAGTTCCTGATAATAAAACGGGGATAGCTTTTTCCTGGATGGGAGTGGGGGTTTCAAAACCCATTTCCGTTATTGCCTGTACCAATTGTTCGTTTAAGCCTAAGGCTTCAAATGCATTCATGTAAATTTTTTTTGTGTTTACATGATATGCTATTTTCTGTTGTTGCGCTACTTAAATCCTAAATAAAAAAGTTAAAGTAAAAACTAAATTCAACAGCCTTTTGGGCACTTCATGCAATACTCGTTATAAATAATTTCGCAAAAGTAGGGGTTTACAGTTACATATCCCAATTAAATTGGGTGCAATTCAAATTTTCGCTGGCTGGTGGGACACCGGCCACGGTCTTGATAAGTGGAGCGGAAATTTGAAAATGCACCTATTAAATAAGAGCATTGTCCAATCTATCTTTGAGTTTACCAAATAATAATAGTGCTTATTACGTTATGGCTTAAACTATTTTTACATTCTTATGTCCTATACGGCGCTTATTCACCGATTAACTTAATCAAATGCGAAAAATATTTTTCCTGTTTATTAGCCTGCTGCTTTTCTTAAATAAAAATTACGCACAGCAATATCCCGGTACGGGCCTTTCTCCAAAAGACTCAGTGGAAATGTTGCGGGAACTAATGAATTTATTGGATTCCGCGGACAGGCCAACCAGTTATGCGTTTGTAAATATTGGCATCGGTAACCGGCTTTTTAGTATTCGGAACAATGCATTGAATGCTAAACAGAATACTACCAGTACAGTTATATATTCCCCTTCCGTTGGTTATTTTCACAAATCCGGTTTCAGTATTAGCGCAGCTACTAATTTATTAAATGATGGGGTTGGTTTTGGCGCTAACCAATTTTCTCTCACGCCAGCATTTGACCTTGCCGGCAATAAAAATATTGATATCGGGCTATCATATACCCATTATTTTGTAAAGGATAAATACAATACTTTTTCTTCACCTGTTCAGGATGATCTTTTTACCTCTTTTAAATATAAAAATACCTGGCTGCAGCCTGGTATTTCTTTTGGTTATTCAACGGGTGAATATAAAGAGGCCTTGCATAGGGATACTATAGTTAATGGTAACCTCAGGCGCAAATATGATTCTGTTACTTATAAATTAAATGCTTTTTCAATGATGCTATCGGTGGGGCACCGGTTTTTGTGGTATGGTGTATTG
>JANOTW010000461.1:0-7567 GCA_031416575.1 Ferruginibacter sp. | reverse complement strand
TTTTTTCAGATACAGCAAGACCCTGTGCTGCAAGGTATTTTGGATAGAATGCGTTCAAAAAAGCAACTGAATAAAACAGATACTACGCTTTTAAGTTTCTCTGTATTTGAAAATGAAACTATTTACAAGGAGTTTTTAGCCACCCTGCCACTTTCACTGCAAACATTGATTGAAAAACTTTTATGGGTAGAAAGCATGACCGATGGGGAGGTGGAAAAATTATTGAATGAAACTATTACGGTACCGTCAAGATATTCGTATCCAGATGATAAAGAGCTAAAAAATGAGTATTACTTTTTTAGTGTGAAAAAACAGAGTATTTATACTTTCAGCCGCACCTATATCATTACTTTGTCTATCCATCCTTTGTTTAAACAAATATTGATGGAATTTTACCCAAAACCCATCCATTATTATTTTATACAGCTTGATGAAATACCCGAAACCACTTACCGCTTTACTACGGAAAATTTAATAATGGAGGAGATGCCGCGGCTTCTTTCTTATTATATGCAGGGCGGTATAAAATATTCAATCAACGGCAAACCGGCTGAATCAACATTGAACAAGTTGCAGCGTACCTGTGGCATCACGGAGTTTTTAACCGGAGCGGATGAATCTTTAGGAAGAACAAGGAGCATGCTGCTTGCGGGTATGATGTATAATTTTAAGGTAAGTAATATCAGTATTGATACCGTTTCAGTATTAAAAGATTTATTTACAAAACAGTACATAAAACTATACACTTCACAGTTTCTGCTGATGCAGTTAAAAGGGTGGGGGTATATGGGTGATTTCGATTATAATGAATCAGCGGAGCATAATTTGCTGGAAGTATTAAAACAACTTCCTCCTGAAAAGTGGGTAAGCGCCGAAAATTTGATCAACTTCATAGAATGCCGGTTTATACAGGTAAAACCTGTAAACACCTGGGCAATAAATAACCGCCTGTATTTTGAAAGTAATGTGGGCTCACATACCAGTTATAAAGAGAAAAAGTATGCAGGCAGCAAGGCCAACATGCTGGTAAACCATCCTTTCATAAAAGGAACGGTTTTTTTGTTAGCGTCATTTGGCCTTATGGAAATTGGTTACACTGGAGTAGATACGGCAGAATACGCCAAAACATATTATTCCGGCTATGATGGCCTCCAATATTTCAGGCTTACCGCATTAGGCGCTTTTGTGCTTGGGCTTTCAGATGTATATGAGCCTGCACTTGCCCAACAACAAAATAAGCTACAGTTTTCCGAAGATAGTTTGATGATGCTTGCAGAAGGGGATATGGGTGTATTGGATGTAATGCTTGGCAACTTCGCTGAAAAGGCTGGCAATAACCGCTTTAAAGTTTCACCCGCCCACTTTCTTAAAGACTGCCGCAACAAAAAAGATATTGATAACAAGATCGCATTATTCAAGAGGACCGTTTCCGCTAAATTGCCTGCTTACTGGGAGCAGCAATTTGTAACACTCAGGGCGAACGCCCTTAAAATTGATCCTGACCTTAATACAAAAGTTTTTAAAATACCACCTGCCGACAAAGAGCTGCAAAGGCTGATAGCGCAGGACTCCGTGCTGAAAGCATTGATATTGAAAGCGGAACAGTTTCACATTCTCGTTCCGGCGGGTAATGGAACAAAATTTAAAAACAGGATGAAAGAACTCGGCTACTTTGTAGAATAAACAAATAATAACATACCCGGGATAATTTTGCCATCCTTGTAAATCGAAAATGCCATTTTGGATTTACAAGGATAATGGTTATCTTTATTGAATGATACAGCGGCATCTTCAAAAGGAAATATTTACATTAATGAGGCAGTTTCCGGCAGTGGCAATACTTGGTGCAAGACAGGTAGGTAAAACCACTTTGGCGAAACAGATAGCTACAGCACAGAAACGGCCCACCTTGTATCTTGATCTCGAAAACCCACTTGATGTACGCCGCCTGGCAGACCCCTATACTTTTTTAACAGATAATAAAGACAAGTGCATCATCATTGATGAAGTCCAGACTATTCCCTCCATGTTTGCTGTATTGCGTTCTGTAATTGACGAAAACAGGCGCAATGGTAAATTCATATTGCTGGGCAGCGCTTCACCGCAATTGGTAAAAGGTGTTTCAGAATCGTTGGCAGGACGTGTCGCTTACCGTGAATTATCACCAGTTAGTTATACCGAATTGCCCGAAAAAATAAACCGGGATAAACATTGGCTGCGGGGCGGTTTTCCTACGCCGTTACTGGCAAGAAATGAAAAAGCCGCATCTGAATGGATGAGCAGTTTCATACGCAGTTATGTAGAGCGGGATTTGAGCGCTTTATTCGGCGTGGACCTTACAAGCAATATCATCAGCAGGTTGCTGAGTATGCTGGCGCATGTAAATGGCGGCGTATGGAATGCGGAAATGGTTGGCCGTTCCCTGGGAATTACCGCACCTACAGTAAACCGCTATGTAGATTTTTTAGAAGGCGCATTTTTAGTGCACCGGTTACCCGCCTTTTTTATTAATACAAAAAAGCGCCTGGTAAAGGCGCCGAAAATTTACATACGCGATAGCGGGTTATTACATCAGTTGAGCAATGCCTATAACATGGTTGCATTAAAAGGCCACCCTGTTGTTGGCTCCTCATGGGAAGGGTATATAGTGGAGCAGGTAAAACAAATAAAGCCCGCTGGTTTGGATATGTATTATTACAGGACCCAGGCAGGTGCGGAATATGATATTGTTTTAGCAAGGGGCATTCATCCGGTTGCCTGCATAGAAGTGAAGCTGAACAATGCGCCCAGTCTTAGTAAGGGAAACATGGAAAGTATTGCTGACCTGAAGACTAAAAAGAACTTCGTGGTGGTGCCTGATGTGGATGATTACAAAACAAAAGATGGCATTATAATTTGCAATACAAAATCATTTCTAACAAAACATTTGGCAAACATATAAATTTGTCATCCTTGTAAATCGAAAATGCCATTTTTGATTTACAAAGATGTCCATTTTTACGAAATTCTCAAAATACAAGATTACAACACAATAAATGTTTGCATGAGAATAAATGCCGGGATCTAAAAATGCTAATTCCTACATCCGGTTAACGATCCGCTTATTTCAAATTATCTCAAAACATTTTACAGCCTCTCTGTATTGCTTGCCGCAATTTTTAAAAACGGGTTTACTGTTGTCTTATCCGTTTCGGTAAGTTCGTTTAACAGTCTTTGTGTTTTTTTTGAGTTTAATTTTATTTAACTTCAGTTTATTTTTTTACCCTAACCAAAAATTTTTTACCCTAAACTATAAATATGAAAAGCTTATTTGACACCAATACATACAATGAAGTAATACAGTGCCTGAACAACCTGACGGCACAATCACAAAGGAACTGGGGCAAAATGGATGTTGCACAAATGCTGGCACACAGCACGGGGGCATTTAAAGTGCCGTTGAGTAAAAAGAAAATACCCCGCGTATTTTTAGGGCTGTTGTTGGGCTGGATGATAAAATAAAAATTGTATAATGATTCACCCTGGAAGCAAAACCTGCCTACCGGACTGATTGAAGCATTTCATAAAGCGGGCCCGGATGGAATAAGCAAATACCCACATCCATTTTTTGGCAAGTTCACTCCTGATCAATGTAATGGCACTAACTTAGGTAATTATTTATATTTTCGATACTTTCCAGCTTTCACTCTTCTTGTAAAATTTCTGCCAGGCCTAATTAAAATCATTTGTTTTTTAATTCTCTTCAGCAGTTTGTCCATACCGTCCTGGTGACCAGCGCTGGTACACTCTTCCCTTCTTATCAACAAGTAAGCCCTGATCAGTCTCAAAGCATTTTTGAAGGAAATAGCTTTGGGGGGAAAAATCGGTTTGTTCAACCGATTTTGCAATAATTTTTCTAATCATATTGTATGCCGTCAAGGCTATTGTAATTTCTTTTAAAACCATATCCTCGGTTTTACTCCTGGCTATATTTATACCCATAATAGTTTTAATTTCTCTAATGGTAATTTCTATATCCCACCTTACAGCGTATTTTAATATTATCTCTTCCTTCTTTATTTTTTCGTTTGTTATAGTTGTGTACAAAACCCATTCTTTATTCTCGTCCTCAAACGAAGGGTAGCTTATCCTGCGCATTGTTATTTTACCTGGGAGCCCGTTCCATTCTTCTTTACTTAACCAATCCGGCCGGGTTGTCTTGCTTAACTCAACTATTTCGTCCCCATCCGAAAGTATTTTGATAACCTTATAATTCCTTTCTCTTTTGCCAGGCACAATTATATGGCATCCTTTCTTTTGTATTAAACAAAAAATAGCATACGTATTATAAAGATCATCTGCCAAAAGTAAATTGCCTGCGGGCAATTTTTCAATTAAGGGTTTTACTAATTCCAGTTCAGACTGGTGCCGTGTACCAATTTCAAAATCCAATATCTGACCGCTCCCCTGCCACAAAAGGGCTTGCAGCAAACCCTGGGGATAAGCATTGTCTCCTTCCTTTACGTAATACTTCTTTCTTAGCTCCGGCGTATCCTGCATTTGAAAGTAAGTTCCGTCTGTAACGGCTACAGCCATTCCATGCCATTTCTTTCCATTCAGCTCTTTAAAATCTGTTGAATAAGTAAATACCTTTTTTATGATTTCTTTATCTACCCGTGTTCTCGCCTTGGTATAGGCTGCCGTATTATCCGACACCTCTTTCACTTTACTTTTGGGCAACCGGGATTGGTAAAGATTAGGGCGACCACGCCTTTTTGTTCCCCCAAAGGACTGCCTGTGATTTTCTTTAACCTCGTGCAATTGCAAAACCTCTTTTTCTTTTAACTGTGTACCTTTGAACTCAAATACTTCTTTAAAGGTAATTACAGATTGCTTCAGCGACTTATCCTCGTTAAAAGCTGACAGCAACATGGTTAATAGCGTGTTCTCCATATTATAAACCCTGTCCCTTGTTACCTTTTTATTTTCAGCAGATTCATGTTTTTCGATAATCTCAAACGGGAAATCTGCCTCTATATTACGCAACAGATTAGTGCGCATTATTGATTTTAACTCAAGGCTTAATGCCAATGAACGATTAGGTGTCATAAATGATAATTTCTTTCGAATAGGTAAGGGCTGAGGATCTCAGATCTAATTATCGTATAATGAAATGTGTGCCTTTTTGGTAAAGTGGCTTTCCATAAACTACGCTTAGACAAAATTGGTTTTAAGATTTAATATCCCCATGGCACCAGATGTCTGACTGCCCATCAAAAAAGGTCCAACCACCAACCACCAACGACCAACCACCACCATAATCTGTATTTCGTCGCAATGTATAACCCTTTCGTCTCTTTTGCCTGCTAATAATTTACCGGCTACATAAATTTGTTGGAAATAAACAACATTCATTTAACTCAATAAACTTATTATGAAACGTGTACTGTTTGTATCCATAGTGCTTGCATTTGGCGCCATCCTGACTTCCGCATTTGTAGCATCCAATAAACTTAAGAATGCTGATGAAACTACTTTTCATCAAACCGGTGACGAGCCTTCTAAATGGGTCATTGATAAATCGCACTCCAATGTAAAATTTGCAGTAACGCACCTTGTGGTGTCTGAGATGGAAGGCAACTTCAAGCTTTTCGAAGGCACCATGGAAAACTCAAAAGCTGATTTTTCTGATGCCAGGATTAGTTTTACAATTGATGTAAATTCTATCAATACCGAGAATGAAAATCGCGACAAACACCTTAAAGGGGATGATTTTTTTAACGCCGAAAAATTTCCCACAATCAAATTTGTCAGTGAATCTTTTACTCCCACCGGTGGAAACAAATACAAGCTTGCAGGAAAATTAACTATGCGTGATATTACAAAACCAATAGTTTTCGATGTGACTTATGGCGGACTTGCAAATATGAGGGGTAAAATAAAAGCCGGATTCAAAGCAAAAACATCTATTAATCGTTTTGACTATTATCTTAAATGGAATGCGGCAACTGAAGCTGGAGGATTGGTGGTTGGTAAAGACGTAGACCTTGTAGTAAACGTTGAGATGAATAAACAATAAATTACATTGTTTCTCTCTGATGACTGATGATCGTTGGAGCATTAGGAACTGAATTTTTCTTACAGGGGATGAATAAGGATCTTTGCTCTCTCAACATCACATTTTCTGAAGGCCAATGTCCTGGTAAATATTATGGAATCATGAATGTCATACAAATGGCAAAGTAAAATTTGGCTTTTATCTAATTCCGCTCGTTTTTTTTTATGTCCCGGCGGGGTTTTCACAGCATACACTAACAATTGAAAACCCTTTCCGTGAAACCTCGACGTAGAAAAGAGCCATGAATATTTTGCAATCATTTCCCATTTATTTTAGCTTTACGTTATGGCAATAAAGTTAAAACACAATAATACCTTTTCCACTTATTTTATCACTTTTACTTGTGTTGAATGGATTCCGTTATTTGAAATTACCAATGCGTATGACATGGTCTATAAATGGTTTATTGTTTTACAAAATGAGTACAATGCAGATGTTGTTGCGTATGCAATAATGCCAAATCATCTGCATGTTATCCTGCACTTTCACAATGAAGATTTCAACCTGAATACCATTATTTCAAATGGTAAAAGGTTTATGGCTTATGAAATCATTAACCGGTTAGAAGAAAGAGGAAATACTGAAATGCTTCATCGTTTAGAAAATTTAGTTACAGAACGGGAAAGAAAAAAAGGGCAGCTGCATAAAGTATTCAAAGATTCTTTTGATGCGAAGGCAATTATCACGCACTCTTTCCTAATACAGAAAATCAACTATATCCATAACAATCCTGTGAGTGGTAAATGGCTGCTGGCAAAAGACTTTGTTGAATATGAACACAGCAGTGCTTCCTTCTATGAAATACAATTGGTAAAACACCACCGGCCGATGCATTACTTAGATTTGTAGTATTAATAGCATTGCCGGAGTGGTTGCCTTTAATTGCGTAGTGCATTCAACGTCGGGGTTTCACGGGAAGTGGCCTTTTATTTTTAGTGTATGCTGTGAAAACCCCGCCGGGACAGAAAGCAGGCGCTAACCGACAAAAACAGGCAGATCACCTATAAAATATTTATCAAATTCATAAGTGTTGCAACTTAGGCTGCCTATAATTTGCATGACCATTGTATTTACAGGCATAAACATTCAGTATCATCAAATTTTTATACATGAAACTGTTAGCAAGATTATTCGTTTTCTCTTTTTTACTCAATTCTGTAACTGCCTGGGCATCCCCGTTGCCCAAAACAAAAAAGATTTTCAAACTTTATGTTTCGCATTTCGAAAATGTATTGGGAACATCCATGGAGATCAAAATAAAAGCAGGTTCTGAAAAACAGGCTGCCGTTGCAGAAGCGGCTGCGATCAAAGAAATTGAACGCCTTTCAGTTATCTTGAGCGGATATGATGCGAACAGTGAATTCAGCAAATGGATGAAGACCTCAAATGAGGCAAAACACATTTCAGCAGAACTGTTTGAAGTGTTAAATCTCTTCGATCAATAGAAGCTACGCAGCGGCGGTGCGCTCG
>JANOTW010000460.1:0-1602 GCA_031416575.1 Ferruginibacter sp. | reverse complement strand
TGAATAAATATGGCTGGCAATATATTCAGCCTAAGTAATGTAAATTTTTTAACTGGAAACAAATGTGGCTAAAGCCATGAATTACAAAAAGATCACGTTGACAATTCCCCCCTATTCGGAGCTATGGTGGAGATACCAGCCAAGGAAGACCGCCGTGCCCGATGTCCTCACTGACTGATACTTTAGCAACAATTTGGAATGCGCCCTTTCACCGCCCATCTCAATTATAGTAATACCTTTACGGTTAATTTTTTTATCATGGAATATATTAATGAGCCCGCTAAAGATGATCACCCAACAGAAAACAAGGAACCCATAAAAGTGATATTTGCAGATGATGATAAAGATGACCAGGAAATTTTTCATGAGGCACTTACCGAAGCAAATATCCCTGTAAATCTAATCAGGGTGGATAACGGCCAGGAATTGATGAATCATCTTAAAGACCCGACGGAGCCCAATCCTGACATTATATTTTTGGATATAAATATGCCATTAAAAAGTGGGATAGAAGCGCTGACTGAAATTAAAACTGATGAAACACTTAAAGAAATACCTATTGTAATGCTCTCCACTTCTTCGCATTTGAGGGATGTTGAAGATGCCTTTACCGCTGGTGCAAATCTTTATGTGCAAAAGCCGGGTTCTTTCAGTAGCCTTATTATCCTTCTAAAGAAAGTATTCATGTTGAAATGGGCGGGTGCTTTGTTGATGCCGCTCCGGAAAACTTTTTTTATGTCTGATAAAAATATTTCTGATGGAGGTGTATAGTATATGGGCATGGATGCCTTCATGTCCCGGCGGGGGGGGTTGCCCCTGTGGCCCTGGTACTCATGGGTTTGGAAATAAAAAAAATCTATCAGCCGATAAGCCGGATTCTGTGTTCCCGATAAAACCGGGTGGCCATCATTTATCTTGCCATAACATTACTGTCATGATCTTGCTGCCTACCCTCCAACGCTGCCGCGGTGTAATCCGCGACATTGAACGGGCCGCTCTCAGGCGCTGGTATATGTGGCATTACAGCACACAAGGTTTACCCACTAATACGGTTACCCGTAATAATCGTGCGCTTTTACCGCACGTTTTCACCCTTATCCCTATCGTGAAATAAGGACGGTTATTTTCTGTGGCACTGTCTGTCTCACAATTGGAGGTGTTTCCACCATCAATAATAAGCCCGGCGGTTAACCGGTGTGCCGCCCTTTGCTGTCCGGACTTTCCTTCCTCCCGGTAAAGGGAGAACGATGGCCTGGCTGATAGAACGGCGAAGGTAATAAAAAGGGTGTTCAAAGAAACATTAGATTGATCTTGTATAGCATTTCCATTCATCGGAATTCTTTAATCCCCTGATCTGCCTATATCCTTTTCATAAAAACTACATTAATAAAAACCTATAGGATTAGGTACATTAAGCGCAAAGACCCTGTGGTATTTACTTTCTCTTTTAAATTCGTTGCTTTTGCCTCCCTCCCGATGGCAATCGGGACGTAACTCCTGCAACGCCGCTGCTTTTGCTTCTTTCAAAAAATATGCTTCGCATTTTTTGAATACCGGCAAGCCGGTACCGAACCAAAAGAGGCGGCTTATGCAGTTACTGAT
>JANOTW010000459.1:0-1796 GCA_031416575.1 Ferruginibacter sp. | reverse complement strand
TTTCACTTCCCACAATATCATTTGGAATATAACATAATCGAAAGGGCATTTAATGATGGGAACATCTTTATAAAACAATTTATGATGACCTAAATAAACTGAATTCACATCAAACTTTACTGAGTTAGTATATCCAATCGGTTTTTTTATAAATAAGCTCATATAAATTTCTAATTCATTATTGGATCAGTCGGTTATGCCATTTTAGAAGAGGTCTGATAAGGCCGGGGAATTCCAGGTAATAGTCCCCTCGGGCTGAATTACCTTTCATTTCATCTATAATAGTAAATGACAATGCATCTTCTTCATAAACATAAATAGTTACGGGATTGCGCTTGAACAATGCAACGGTAATAGTGTATCTGCTTTCCCTAAGCAAATTACCAGGAAGGATCACGCTTGCTGTGTACAGGCCAGTTTCCCTTCTGTCATTTCTTAGCGCAGAGGTAACATCATGTGAATCAAAAATATTTATCCCTTCTTCATCAAAAACTTTTATAGCATGTGTGAAAATCATTTTTTCTGCTAATACTATGTAATCCATTGTTAATACTAAATCCTTCGTTATATCAAAAGAAGAATCGATGGATACTGTCTTATCGCTATGCTCAATACATACGTACAAAAGTTTAACCCCTAAATTTCCGGGAGCATTATCTTCGTTCCATTTTTTTTCAGTTATTACTACCTTACCTGAGGTTGTATAGGTAGAAATGGATTCCGAAATATTTCCCACATAACTAACTTTTCCATTGTTTAATAATATCCCCCTATCGCATAGCCTTTTCAAAGCTGTCATATTATGGCTTACAAATAAAACCGTTCTCCCCTCCTTATTACTTACATCCTTCATTTTCCCCAAAGCTTTTTTCTGAAACTCTGCATCCCCCACCGCCAGCACTTCATCTACAATTAAAATTTCAGGCTCCAGGTGGGCGGCTACGCCAAAGGCTAAACGCACATACATGCCGGAGGAATATCTTTTAACCGGCGTATCTATGTACCGCTCCACACCTGCAAAGTCTACTATCTCATCAAACTTACTTTTGATTTCGTGTTTGGTCATGCCCAGGATGGCACCGTTTAAAAATATATTGTCACGGCCACTTAGTTCGGGATGAAAGCCGGTGCCTACTTCCAGTAAACTGGCTACCCGCCCTTTTATTTTTACAGAACCTGTGGTGGGTGAGGTGGTACGGCTCAGTATTTTTAACAGGGTACTTTTGCCTGCCCCGTTACGGCCAATGATGCCGAGCACTTCGCCTTGCTTTACTTCAAAATTAATATCCTTTAACGCCCATACATATTCGCTGGCGCCTTTTACCGTTCTATCATTTGTATCTCCAATTTTAAGGTATGGGTCTTCATTGCCCCGCAAGCGGTGCCATGTTCTATTGAGGTCATGCACAATTGATCCGGTGCCTACAGAGCCGAGGCGGTATTGTTTGGAGAGGTTTTCTACTTTGATAACAGTATTCATTAATAACACGAATTTTTAAGGCACGAATTACACGAATTATTATGCACGAATTTGAAATTTTCTTTAAACGCTAAGCGGTTTGTGAATTACATGTTTTACTCATACTTATCATAGTTTCTATAATTTCCCAATGGCCGCTTCTGCGTGAACCAAGCCTTTTGATCCTTTTCATAAGTGAATTTTCAACAGCGCTGTTGAAACAAAGAAACTCATTTTAAAACATAAAGTTTAAACCCTTAAGAGGTTTTAACGTCCTGCAATAATTACTTAGGGAACAAACTCATCAACTATCTCCCAATGCCCTCCTTTGTCAGGT
>JANOTW010000458.1:0-3169 GCA_031416575.1 Ferruginibacter sp. | reverse complement strand
AAACTCAACATTTGTGTTTGCAAAAGGAGATATTTTTTTATGTATCCTAATAATTACAATCATTTTGTAAATTATTATAAAAATACTTTTCAGCATGGTGGTGTAAGCCTGGAGGAAATGATTGTACCGGTAATCAGGATGACGAATAAGTAAGAGTTGATCGTTGATGGTTGATGGTTGATGGTTGATAGTTGATAGTTGATGTTTGTTTGTTTGTTGGTTGGTTGGTTGTTAAACCCCGTGGTGTTTCTCTGAACCATCAACATCCAACTATCAACTATCACCCTGGCCAGTTATCAACGGTTGTTGAAAACGTTATTTTTTATTACCCTCTATTTATAAGAAATTGCATTAACATTAAAAGAGCCAAAAGCCCCTTTTTGGGTTTGGGGTGGATAGTGACTATGAAATACACACAAAACATATTGGATAAAATAGAAAAAGTTGCCGGGGAAAGTGGGTATGTGATCCGTTATGAAAGAGGTAATTTTCAAAGTGGGTATTGTATTTTGCAGGATAAAAGAGTAGTAGTGCTCAATAAATTTTTACAAACCGAAGGCAGGATAAATACCCTTGTTGACCTGATGCCCCAACTGGATATCCATGTTGATTCACTTACCCACGAAAGTCAAAAAATGTATGATGAAGTAATGAGTATGGCCCATGAAAAATAAGCAACCATCTAATTGTTGTTTTTTGTACTTGCCCAACTTCTTTATTATACTTATTACGGAGGCAAAAAGTGAGGGGATTTTAAATACAATAACAAGCATTCTTCGCTCCATCCCGATAAAAATCGGTACTCCCTCACAACAAGGGTACTATACGGCTATCTGTTGATGAAATTGATAATTATCTTTCCGGTGCGTTATATCCAATTGTCTTTGGAATACCCCTTCTGCCTGATCCTCTTATTTACTGATTTCCGCAAATTTTCAGGAAGATTATTTTTGTTAATGATTTGTAATTTTGAACGCCTTTAAAGCCCGCCTGCTCATTAACCATTGATTTTAAATACTTTTACAAACTTATTTATTCAACCGATGAAACGATTTCTAAGTTTTTGGATGGCATCCATAGTTTGTACCACAGCAGCCGCACAAAATTTCAAAGTTACTTTACAGGCCCCGCAGTATAAAAGCGGAATTGCTTATTTAACCTATCATAACGGCAAAAACCTGAATGTAGAAGATTCCGCAGCGGTAAGCAATATTGGAGTGGCGGTATTTACCGGTAAAAGAAAATTAGCTCCTGGCATTTATGCTATGGTTTTGCCGGGTAAAAGAATAACGGTGGATTTTTTAATAGACAAAGAACAGTTGATTTCGGTGAAAGTGGATACCACCGATCTGATAAATAAAACGATTGTTACCGGCTCAAAAGAAAATGTATTATTTCAGCAATACCAGCAATATATTGCGGTAAAAGGGAAATTAATGGAAGCGGAAAGGCAGGCTTACCTGCAATCCACAACAAAAAAAGATTCCGCATTGCATGAAGCCAATTACCTTAAGTACAATAAGGAATTAAACGATTACCGCGAAGGCATCATCCGCAACCAACCCAAATCAATGATGGCGGTTTTACTAAATGCGATGAAAGAACCGAAGGCATTGGGTAATAAAATGCAAAGCCGGAACGATACATTGGAAAACTATTATTACTACAAAGCACATTATTGGGATGGGGTCACTTTTATGGATGACCGAATTTTAAGAACTCCTTTCTTTCTTCCCAAATTCGAGAAATATTACCGTGAAATCATTGTACCGCAGGCAGACAGCATTATTAAAGAAGCTGACTACCAGTTGCTGCTGGCCAGAAGCAGCCCGGAAGTATATAAATTTTTATTGAACTGGCTTACGGATGAATACATAAATCCCAAGTATATGGGGCAGGATGCGGTTTTTGTACACCTGTTTGAAAAGTACCATAGCAAGGGATTAACGGGCTGGCTCAATGAAAAGCAAATGGAAAGTATCAGCCGGAGGGCATATATGTTAATGGCGAATTTGATTGGCTTAAAAGCGGCGGACCTGGATATGCTTGATACAGCGGGCAAACCTTCGCCCTTATACCAGGTGTCAGCGGGTTATACCGTTGTTTGTTTCTGGGATCCTACCTGCGGCCATTGCAAAGAAGAACTGCCCAGGCTGGACTCTATCTATCGGGCCAGTTGGAAAAAACACGGCGTAAAAATGTATGCAGTGTTATCCGCCGACTCGAAGGAAGACCTAAAGCCGGAATGGATAAAATATATACGGGAGCACAATCTGGGCGAATGGGTAAACGTTTACCAAACGAAGGAAATGGAAGCGGCTGGCTATGCCGCGAATAAACCCGGCTACCGCCAGTTGTATGATATTACACTTACGCCCACCTTATACCTGCTGGATAATGAAAAACGAATCATAGGAAAAAAATTAACCTGGCAACAATTAGATGAGTTGCTTCAGGTGAAATGGAAATCGAATTAAGTACAGGTTGATAGTTGATGGTTGATGGTTTGAGAGTTGATAGTACTGGTTTTGCTTATACTGGCATATTATACCGCACAAGGGATAAAATAGTAACTTTTTGTTTTGTTCAATAACCTAAAAGAAAATGCTCATGACTAATTTAAAACGTAATTAAAGTTGCCCAATGGTATGCGGTACAAGGGAGTCCCGATATTCGGGATTTAGATAACACAACGATGTTGAGAAATGAAATATAGTTTGGACAAAAAACTGTATTGCGAAATCCCGACCTGTGCCGACCTTTCGGCATTTTTTCGGGAATGCCATGAAATACTTCTGCCCGTACAACAAAATAAATATGGTTGTATAGAAGTGCGACACAACGATGACACCATGAAACGCCTCAGCACGGGCAACAAAATATTCAACTAATTTTTTATTCCCTGCGCATTTTATAGAAGGCCCTACAGCTAATTAATTACTGAAAGGATTATTTTACTTATTCCTTCCACTTCGGCAAATGAAAGGCTGTCATATAAAGGCAGGCAGAGTACCCGGCTTGCAATATCTTCAGCTACCAAACATGCAGCGGCATTTTCAATAAAGGGCAGCTTGTTTAAAGAAGGATAAAAATAACGCCTGGTAAAGATATCTTTCGCTTCCAATGCTTTTTTTACCAGCAACAGTTGTTCTTCACTCTTAAACACTAC
>JANOTW010000457.1:0-3210 GCA_031416575.1 Ferruginibacter sp. | reverse complement strand
AACGGTGGTGGAGTTTATACGAAGCCGTATCCTGTTGCACATCAGTACACGTATAAACATTTCCCTGCTCTCCGGCTTTTGGGCCAAGCTATTAAAGTTGCCCATGCAGTTCTTCGACAGCAAACATCCCGGCGACATCATACAGCGTATTGGCGACCATCACCGCATTGAAAGTTTTTTAACCGGCACTGCATTAAACACTTTTTTCTCCATCATCAACCTTATCATTTTCTCTTTTGTATTATTGAGTTATAATGTTACTGTATTTGTAATTTTTATTACAGGCAGTTTTTTATACTTAGGCTGGATACAGTTTTTTTTAAGGTACCGCCGTAAGCTGGATTATCAGCGGTTTTCCATTGCTTCAAAAGAAAATAATGCCACCATGCAATTAGTGTATGGTATGCAGGAAATAAAACTGAACAATGCGGAAAATACCTACCGTTGGGCCTGGGAAGGGTTACAGGCAGGATTGTTTAAACTAAACTTTAAAAGTTTATCATTAAATCAATACCAGCAAATAGGCGCTTTCTTTATTAACCAGGGCAAAAATATTTTGATAACTTTTATTGTCGCGAAACTGGTAATTGATGGTCAGCTCACCATGGGCATGATGCTGGCCATTCAATACATCATTGGCCAACTGAATAGCCCCATCGAACAACTGATAGGTTTTACCCAACAGGCACAGGATGCAAAAATATCTTTGGAACGTTTGAATGATATTCATTCATTGGATGATGAAGAACCACTGCACAAAGAATATAGCCATGCTTTACCTCAGGAGCATAGCATCCTCATAAAAAATCTTTCATTTACTTATCCAGGTGCAGGCAATGAACCGGTACTAAAAAATATTAACTTGGCGATTCCTGCGGGTAAAGTAACTGCCATAGTAGGTATGAGCGGAAGCGGTAAAACAACACTCATTAAATTACTGTTGCGTTTTTATGAAAATTATAAAGGCGATATACAAATTGGGGCCACAGGCTTTAAAACGATTAGTCCCAAATACTGGCGCAGCATAAGCGGATCAGTAATGCAGGACAGTTTTATTTTCAACGACAACATCCGGAAAAACATTACTGTTACGGATGACAAGCTGGATAATGAACGGCTGATGAATGCCTGCAAAACAGCTAATATCCTGCCTTTTATCGAGTCGTTGCCATTAGGTTTTTATACCAAGCTTGGCGCCGAAGGCAATGGTATCAGTGGCGGGCAAAAGCAACGGTTAGCCATTGCAAGGGCGGTGTATAAAAATCCGCGATTCATTTTTTTTGATGAAGCCACCAATTCATTGGATGCCAATAATGAAAAAGTAATACTGGAAAATATGCAGGGGTTTTTTAAAAACAGGACAGTTATTATTGTAGCACACCGGCTTAGTACAGTAAGAAATGCGGATAAAATTATTGTACTTGATAATGGAGAAATTGCCGAGGAAGGAACGCATACTGAACTTACTTTGAGAAGAGGAAAATATTATGAGTTGGTAAAAAATCAATTGGAGTTGGGTAATTAATTACATTAACAATCACAAATACACTTAAGTCACTTCTGAAACATCCCGATTTTTGGGAAGGGGATTTGGGGACAAAAACCAATTAGAACTTGGAAACTGATAAAATCATATTGCCACATACAAATGCCGGATTAAAAGAAGATGTATTTGCAATGAAGAATACATTTTCTGAACATGGAAATGAAATTGAGGAAATCATATCTAATAAGCCTCCATTAATTGTTAGATGGGGTACTGTTTATTTTTTCTTTTTGTTGGTGCTGATAAGCTGTATTAGCTGGTACATAAAATATCCTGATATTGTGGTAGCCAGCGCAAGGCTGAATAGTGTGAACGCCCCTAAACAGGTAATTACGCGAACTGATGGCAAATTGATTAAAATAGCGGTTAAAGAAAATGAAGCCGTTAAAGCCGGCCAGGTATTAGCCTATATGGAAAGTGTCGCCAATCCACTTTCGGTAATGGATATCAGCAATCAGATAGATTCAATCAATACGCTGATTAGTAAAAACCGTACGGATGAAATCATAAAATATTTTCCTTCCAACTCCGCCCCTTTCGGGGGTTCCCAAGCGGGGCAAAGGGAAGGAACGAAGTTCGGGGAGGGGGCCCTCGGCGAGTTGCAAACACCTTATCAAACTTTTATTCAATCCTTTATTACATTCAGGGATTTTTTAAATAGCGGGTTCTTTCCGCGAAAGAAAAAAATGTTGTTAACGGATATGCGGAATATTCAAAAATTGAATGCCATACTTTCTACTCAAAATAACTTGCTTATCCAAGACCTTTCCCTTAGCAATGAATCTTTCGATGCAAACAAATCATTAGCGGAAGACAAAGTAATTTCTTCTTTGGATTATCGAAATGAAAAAAGCAAACTGATCGCTAAACAATTATCACTACCGCAAATCAATGCTTCAATCATTTCCAATGAGGGCCAGCAAAACGAAAAAAGAAAAGAGATAGCGGAATTGGAGAACCAGGTCATTGTTCAGAAAAATACATTTATTCAGGCTTTGCAAACAATGAAAAGCCAGGTACAGGCATGGGAGTTTAAATACTTGTTGAAAGCGCCTGTTGCCGGTACTGTTTCTTTTTCCGGCTTCTTCCAGGAAAACCAGGAAATGAAAGTGGGGCAACCATTGTTTTATGTGCAGCCAGCCAACACTTCGTATTTTGTGGAAATGCTGGTTCCACAATACAATTTCGGAAAAGTAAAACAAGGGCAACAGGTTTTGCTGAAATTTCAGGCATATCCATTTGAGCAATACGGCTCCGTTGCCGGTAAAATTGATTACATCAATACTACGCCTTCAGACAGTGGTTATTTAGCGAAAGTTATTTTGCCGGACGGGCTTATCACCAATTACAAAAAGCCACTGCAATACCGTAACGGACTGTTTGCACAGGCAAACATCATAACGGAAGATATGCGGTTGCTGGAACGGTTTTATTATAATCTTGCAAAGCAACTTAAAAGGTAACATGCTTGCTTCCGTGGTTGGTTTACTGTTAACTCACCAAAAAACTCTTCCCTCCTCCGTGGTCCGGTGTCCCCACCGACCACGTCCTCCATCAGAATACTTCGCCAAAATGTGTAAGCAACCCAAACTCATCCACATTTTGCTCATAAAACATCGCTGATGAAAACCTGTAATCAGCAGGGTTGTTGCATAAAAGCCAAT
>JANOTW010000456.1:0-14954 GCA_031416575.1 Ferruginibacter sp. | reverse complement strand
GGACTATTGAATTTCAATCAGGCGTTGTTGCATCAGTCTATCACGATAGCATTGCGTATCGGGTCACTTCTATACAACCATTCTCTTTTTGTTGTCCGGGCAGAAGTATTTCATGGGATCATCGTTGCATCGCCCTCTTGTACTGAATACCAATGTGGAACTTTTATTACGTTTTAAATTAGAGAAACAAAGTGCCTTTATATGGATACTTTTTTACTAAATATTATTATTTAAGCTTTCACCAACGCAATTTTTATTTATTAAAATCAGCTTCTATTTAGGAAGAGCTAAAAGTTTTCGAAATGGCTAAAATAAAATTAAATACTTTGGGTGGATTGGTTTATTCAACTGATCCAAATTTTAAACCGGAACAGGATGGTACAGACGAGCTGGACACTTTGTTGCCGGCTCAGCAAAAACTAAAAGTACGGTTGGATACTAAACATCGTGCAGGCAAGGCCGTTACATTAATAGATGGTTTCATTGGCTCATCGGCCGATAAGGAAGCCCTGGGTAAAAAATTAAAGACATTTTGTGGAACGGGAGGATCCGTAAAAGACGGTGAAATAATCGTACAGGGCGATAACAGGGATAAAGTGCTGCAATGGCTACAGAAAAACGGGTATTCATCTGCCAAAAAGAATTAGCGCCGAAGTAATATATAATAAGCAATAAACAATAAGCAACAAGCAATAAACAGGAACCAGGAAGTTGCCAACAAACTTAAAGCCCCGCCCGGGCAGTTCTTAACCTGCTCAACAATACGATCCGTTTCAGCCTCACCCACATCACTCCAGAAACTTTTTGCCGGATCAAATACGGCTGAGAGGCTTCTTACGCAAACTCCGGAATGAACGCATTTATCCGGCTGTCACAAAATTGTTACGCCATATTTGGCATGGGTATGTGCTTTTATATCCATACTGTAAATATTTAACGAATATTCCTTGTAAAATTTACACCAATAGGTTATTTTTCTGGTTATTTTTGTACAAATGCAATTCATATAATGATCTCAAAAATATCCGAAGGTGTAACTGTTAGTGTAGAAACATTCTACCAGCCTGATTATAGTAATCCTGCAAACAGTGAATATATGTTTGCATATCGTATCACGATAGAAAATAACAATATTTACCCGGTAAAATTATTGCGCCGTCATTGGTATATTTATGATGCTACCGGCAGTTTACGCGAAGTAGAGGGGGAAGGGGTAATAGGTGTGCAACCGCAGATCAATCCCGGTGAAAAATATCAATATGTAAGCGGCTGTAATTTGCATACGGAAATGGGCAAAATGTATGGGACTTACTCAATGGAAAATATTAATAACAAGAAGCCTTTTGAAGTGATCATTCCGGCATTTGAAATGACTGTGCCGTTTAAAATGAATTAACAAAGCAATGCCTGATTTTTTTTAAAGTGATGTGGGTTCAATAAAGACAGGAGAGCCGTAAACGAATATTATGAAAGATTTATGGAACATGAACCCAATGTTGCTTTTCAATTTCCGTATCATCAGGGTGTTTGGTAAATGGCCTGGATGCTGCCATGAAAATATGTGGTACAAGTGAGTGACACAACGATGATGCCATGAAATCCTTCTGCCGGTAAACAAATAAAAGTGAAAATATGAATTGCCCCTCAACTAATACCGGGCTTCTGCGCATTATAATGTATCTTTAAAAATGTACGAATGGCGTTTATAGCCTGCATACTTAATAAATAAAAATGATTGTGTCTCATTAAAATCCAAATATTTTCTAATGGCAAAAATAACATTCGACAACCGAAACAATCAATTCTATCAAAGTTTAAAAGTTTCCGTAGATCAGTATTTTGAAAAAAAAGGCATAAAAAAAACCGGTGACCGGCGATTATATATCAAGACAATCACACTGGTAGGGGCGGCAATAGTTATGTATTGCAGCCTGGTATTTTTTAAAATGGATGCGCTGCCCGCGTTACTTATCTGTGCCCTCCTTGGTTTTACATTTGCGAGTATAGGCTTTGCTGTTATGCACGATGCCAACCATGGCAGTTACAGTGCAAAGCCCTGGTTGAACGACATGCTGGGCTTATCAGCCAATGCATTGGGTGCAAGCTCTTATTTCTGGAAACAAAAACATAATATCATTCACCATACCTACACCAACGTTGACGGGTTAGATGATGATATTGCAAAGAGCCCCATCATTCGTCATTGCGAAACACAGAAGTGGGTTCCGGCGCATAAGGTCCAACATTTGTATTTGGTTCCTATTTATGCCTTATCGTCTATATTTTGGCTTTTCTTTATGGACTTCACTAAATATTTCACCAGAAAAATAAATACCACTGTTGCCTGGAAAATGACTTTAAAGAATCATATCATATTTTGGGTAACCAAAGTGTTGTATTTTATTTTTTATATGATCATTCCAATAATGGTTTGGGGGTTTGGTGCATGGTTATTGGGCTTTTTTGTACTGCATGCCGTGATGGGGCTTACGCTTTCCTTGGTATTTCAACTGGCACACGTGGTGGAGAATACAGAGTTTGAAAATGTAGCCCTTGATGAAACAAAACATATTGAAACCGCCTGGGCGGAACATGAATTAAAAACAACTTCCAATTTCGCCATGGGAAATAAGGTGGTTTCATGGTTTGTAGGGGGCTTAAACTATCAAATAGAACATCACCTGTTTCCCCGTGTTAGCCATGTACATTACCCTGCGATCAGTAAAATAGTAATGCAAAAATGCACGGAATATAATTTGCCCTATAATAAATATGATACAATGACAGCGGCAATTGCATCTCATTTTAAAGTGATGAAAACATTAGGGCAAAAGCCGGTTGCCGTAAAGCATCAGCGTTCACAGGCTGCTGCATAAGCTGTATCAGGGTTTGTATTTTGCTTCCTGCAAAATTAATTCCGCATCCAAATTCATTAATTGCCGCAATGTAGTCGCGGCATTTTTTTGCATATACTTTTTTACAATCTGCCAGCCGGCAAAGGAGCCAATATTGCCGGGAGCGCCTTCACCCAACTCAGGTGTTTTGGGGCTTTCTCCAATATAATTTTTAATGGTGTTTTTATCGGTTATCTGCAGGTAAGATTTTTTTACGAATAAATTCCAAATGACCTCCTCATGTGAATAAGCATCTTCTAATTGCTTATTTGTAAACCCGATCAGTTTATATTCTTCGGTACGGGGTAAAAATTTATTTAACAGGTACAATCGTTTTCCTTTTTCAATCATTTGGTTCACCAGCGGTTTGTCATCCGCTTTTTCGGGATACAGGTCATTTACAATATTATTCATGCAGTTTACCACAATGTACCCGGGTTCAAAACGGTTGGATACATATTCGGGATAAGTTTCCTGCACCAGTCCGGATTTGTACAAATAAAAATTTTTGCCGAGGTGGTGCTGCAGGCCGACTATCAAAGCATCTTCAGATAAAATATCCCCGTAGCCATCCACCGGGCCGATGTAGGTAATTACTTTTCCGGGCACTTTATATTCGGGGAAATAATGTTTTACAAATTGTAATCCTTTTTTTATTTCATTTTCGTAAAGTGTGAAATCCCTGAATATCTTTTCCGCACTGTCATATACGGGTCTATAGGCTTTTATAAAACCATTCACATAGATAGCAGCCGTATCTGCGGGCCAGGACGGATCTACATTCAATATGGTGGTTAAATAGCTGGCAGTAAAGGACGGATCATTACTTTGTAATTTGAGAATATAAGTAAACAAATTGTTAGTGGTAGTGTCAAATAAATTTCTTTCGAAACGGTCTGTAGCAAGGCTGATCTTTATATTTGAAACGTCCGGGATTTTATCATGGTTGTTGCAGGAAAATAAAATGGAACTAATTAAAATAGCGATGATGGATACTCTCATACTTATTAATGGGATTGAATGTTTTAACTTTACAAAGAAATAAATTGATTTGTAAACATAAAGTTAAGCCCCTTTGAGGGGTTAGGATATGAAAATATTTTTAGCACAGCAAAACTATCACATCGGCAATTTTGAAAGCAACACGCAAAAGATCATTGCCGCTATTGAAGAAGCGAAAAAGCAGGGTGGGGATATCATTGTATTTAGCGAGTTGAGTGTGTGTGGTTACCCTCCCCGTGATTTTTTGGAGTTCGATGATTTTATCCGTAAATGTTATTCCTCCATCGGCCTCATAAAAGAGCATGCTGATTCTATAGCAGTAATTGTAGGTGCGCCTGACAGGAATACCGTAAAAGAAGGAAAAGACCTGTTTAATGCCGCTTATTTTTTATACAACGGGGAAGTAAAAGCCATTACCCATAAAACGCTGTTACCAACTTACGATGTATTTGATGAGTACCGTTATTTTGAGCCCGCTTATGAATGGAATGTAATTGAATTTAAAGGAAAAAAAATCGCACTTACCATTTGTGAAGATATCTGGAACCTGGGCCATAACCCGCTTTACCGTATTTGCCCAATGGACAAACTGATGACACAACATCCGGATATTATGATCAATATTTCGGCCTCCCCATTCGATTATACACATGATGAAGACAGGAAGGCAACCATTAAGGCCAATGTAACCAAATACAAGCTGCCTATGTTTTATTGTAATGGAGTAGGCAGCCAGACGGAAGTGGTGTTTGATGGGGCTTCGCTGGTATATGATAAAGATGCCAACCTGTGCGGCCAGCTTCCCATGTTTGAAGAGGCAGTGAAAGGCTTTACTTTAAATGATGACGGAACAATTGACGCCCCGGTGATTGAACCCGCCAACCGTATTCCTGATAAAGAATTAACGCCGCTATCTTTAGAAGAAAATTTGAATATAGCACAGGTAAATGATGCGATTGTAATGGGGATAAAGGATTATTTTACCAAGATGGGTTTTACAAAAGCCATTATAGGTAGCAGCGGTGGTATAGATAGCGCTGTAACCATTGCGCTGGCTTGTTCCGCTTTGGGTGCGGCCAATGTAAGGGCAGTATTAATGCCATCGCAATATTCCACCGGTCATTCCGTAGATGATGCGGTACAACTAAGTGTAACCATGGGTAACCCGTATGACATTGTACCGATCAAAAATATTTATGATGCTTTTTTAACTGAACTAAAACCAATCTTTAAAGACTTACCATTTAGCATAGCCGAAGAAAATATTCAGAGCCGCAGCAGGGGAAATTTATTGATGGCCATCGCCAATAAGTTTGGGTACATATTGCTCAACACATCCAATAAAAGCGAGCTGGCAACCGGCTATGGAACTTTGTATGGAGATATGGCAGGTGGCCTCGGCGTACTGGGAGATTGTTATAAATTACAGGTATATGCTTTAGCAAAATACATTAACCGGGATAAAGCCATCATTCCCGTAAATATCATTTCCAAACCACCATCAGCCGAATTACGCCCCGGGCAAAAAGATTCGGATTCCCTGCCTGAATATGAAGTGCTTGACAAACTGCTGTATCAATACATAGAAAGAAGGCTTGGGCCAAAAGAAATTAAAGCGCAGGGTTTTGATGCCGCATTGGTGGACAGGGTATTAAAAATGGTCAACATCAACGAATATAAGCGCAACCAGTTTTGTCCGGTCATACGTATATCGCCCAAGGCATTTGGTGTGGGGAGAAGGGTGCCGATTGTTGGGAAGTATTTGAGTTGATTTTTATTACTCTTATTTTTTTTGAGATTACCAGGAAGATTTCCTATCAGGGCCATTATTTTCCATTTTCACTTCTATCCTTAATGCAGAAATAAGATTACCTGCTATATTGATTTTTATTTATCACTAAGTGCGGAAAATAGTTTTCGATGAGTTGTTGGTGAGGAGGTTGGGAAACGAACGATATGCTTATCCATATCCAATGGTTCAAAGGAGATGGAGGGGCAGGACGATAAGATCAATTATATAAAGTCAATAAGATCCTGGTTTAATCTTTCTTTATCCGTGTACCATAAACCATGGGGGGAACCTTCATATACAATAAACTTAGCGCCACTTATTAGTTTAGCGCTTTCCCCACCTGTAGGTTTTATGGGCACTGTCTTATCATCATCTCCATGAATGATAAGCGTGGGTACATTTATTTTTATTACATCCTTTCTAAAATCCGTGGAAGAAAATGATTTGGCGCATTGCAGCGTTGCTATGGGGGATGCGTCCATTACTTTGGTTAAACTATTCGCTAAAAAAGCCCCGCTCACCGGGTGATGAACAAGTGAAACACCAAAAAAATCTTTATTAAACCCTTCCATAAATGCCGGCCTGTCATCAACCATACCTTTGGCCATCTTATCAAACTCTTCCTGGGGCACGCCATCAGGGTTGTCGTCAGTTTGAAGCATGTAAGGAACTACCGCACTCACTAAAACAACTTTTGAAACCCTTGCACCTCCGTAAAGGGAAAAATATTTTGCTATTTCTCCTCCACCCATTGAGAACCCGACAAGTGTTACATCATTCAAATCCAATTCATCTAACAATGCTTTCAAATCCCCGGCAAGGGTATTGTAATCATATCCGTCAAAAGGCCTGTCAGAATTGCCAAAACCCCTTCTATCGTATGTGATGCAACGCAGTTCCTGCTGTGGCAATTGAGTTACCTGGTATTCCCACATAGACCCGCTCAATGGCCAGCCATGAATAAAAACCACGGGTTTTCCTTTGCCCAGGTCTTCATAATAAATATTGATTGGTTCGGCATTACTTTGTGCTGATATAATAAATGGCATAAAAAATAAAATTGAAATGAATAATATTATGTACACAATGGGTGTATCAAAAATGTTGCCACCCGAAAATTTAATACAAAGCGGGGCATTGCTATTTATTACAAAGAAATATTGTAGAATTATTTACACAATAATTGATTCAATTACACACAAAAAAAAGCTGCAACATTAATGTTGCAGCTCATTTAAAAACCTTCATCTAAAATTATTTTGAATTTGCGTCAAAACGCTCAGATGCTTTATTCCAGTTTACCACGTTCCAAAAAGCGGCTAAATAATCAGGGCGTTTGTTTTGATACTTCAGGTAATAAGCATGTTCCCATACGTCACAACCTAAAACAGGCGTACCCTTTACTTCAGCTACATCCATTAAAGGATTATCCTGGTTTGGTGTAGAAGAAATTTCCAGTTTTCCATCTTTAACAATCAGCCAGGCCCAGCCACTACCAAAACGAGCCACGCCTGCTGCCGCGAATTTTTCTTTAAAGGCATCAAATGAACCAAATGTCGCATTAATGCCATCGGCTAAAGCGCCGGAAGGAGTACCACCTGCGTTAGGTGCAAGGCTTTCCCAAAAAAAACTGTGGTTCCAATGGCCGCCGCCATTGTTGCGTACCGCAGGACTGATGGCGCCTGCAACCGCAACCAGCTCTTCAATTGTTTTTCCTTCGTTTGGTGTACCTGCAATGGCCTTGTTCAGGTTATCTACATAGGCCTGGTGATGCTTACCATGATGTATCTGCATGGTTAAAGTGTCGATATGTGGCTCTAATGCATCGTGTGCATAAGGCAGAGCCGGTAATGTAAATGCCATGGTTGTTTTTATTTATTGGTTGAAAATGAATTGAGAAATTTAAAATACAAATTTAGTGGAGTGTCAAAGGTAGTTGACAAATACAATGCCGTTTCATTTTTTTGTGAACCTGTTATGAAAAATTGACATGATAATTGCAATCTGATAGTTCCTGTAAAAAAAACTTATGCGAAAAATCATTTTATTTTTGTTCTGCTGCATCATTTCGGGGCATTGCTTTTCCCAATCCACAACTAATATAGGCAGCAATGAAGCCACGCCTGGCATAACTTATAAAGCAAAAGAAATTATTCCAAATGGCATAAAACCTGATTTATCTATTTATCCCAATCCCGCAAAAAATAAAATTACGCTACAGGTAAAAAATTTTGAGCCGGGGATGGCTATTGTAAAAGTGCTGGATATAAAAGGTAAATTGATAAGGGAAGATAATCGCCTGTTAATAAACGGAACTGAAGAAATCGTCATGTTTTTAATGCTAAAAGCAGGCATTTATTTTATCCTCGTAAGTGAGCCCGGAAAAATAGCCAGAAAAAAATTGGTGTTATTGTGAACCGTTTGGGTGAGCCATCCCCAAAGGGTGGCTCACCCAAACGGTTCACCTTCTCGCCTTAAAAAAATCTTTCATCAATTGAGCACATTCATCTTTTAAAACCCCTCCCGTTAAAATTGTTTTCGGATGAAATGGAGACTGATCACCGGCAACTCTTTTGTAACCATTTTTCTCGTCTTCCGCTCCATACACCACCCTTCCTATTTTGCTCCAGTACAGGGCGCCACTACACATAAGGCAAGGCTGTACCGTAACATACAACACGGCTTCGGGTAAATACTTACTGCCTAAAAAATTAAATGCGCAAGTCAATGCGATCATTTCCGCATGAGCCGTACTGTCCGTCAGTTTTTCCACCTGGTTGTAGCCCCTGGCGATAATCCTTTCATTCATCACCAGGATGGCGCCTACCGGTACTTCTCCCTCGTTGAAAGCCTTTTGCGCTTCATTTAAAGCCTGTCGCATATAATGCTCATCCATCATACAAATTCGTTTTACATTACATCACAGGGGCAAAAAAGTGATTAATATTTTTATGAGACCAACTGAAGTACTACTATTAAGCATCGTTGTGTCCTCACTTGTGCCGCATACCATTGAGGAACTTTCCTTCCCGATGCATCGGGATATTTAGCGTAACAACACAAAAGTTCATGTGGAACCTTGTATATTTTGGGCTAACAAACAAAAAAAAATCACTAATTTATCCCTTGCGAATTATAACTTGCTGCAAATTTACTTCTATGGCAGATATGAATCATTTATTATCAATGCGGACGTATTTTGATACCGGCGCTACCAAATCTTATCTGTTTAGAAAGCAACAACTCATTAACTTAAAGCATGCCATTATTGAACATACCCTCCCTTTGCAGGAAGCTTTATTTTCGGACCTGAAAAAGAGCCCGGAAGAAAGCTGGGTAACTGAAACAGGTTTTTTATTAGCTGAGATAAGCAACGCTTTACGAAACCTAAGAGAATGGATGGAACGGGAAAGGGTGGGCACAAACCTGATCAACCTGCCTTCAAAAAGTTATGTGATGACAGAACCATTGGGAGTGGTACTCATTATTGCCCCCTGGAACTACCCCTTGCAATTATTGTTTACGCCATTAGCAGGGGCTATGGCGGCAGGTAATTGTGCGGTGCTTAAGCCATCTGAGTTTGCGCCGGCTACGGCCGCGGTAATGAAGAAAATAATTGACTCCACATTTGAAAAGCAATACATACAATTGATAGAAGGAGATGGAGCCGTAGTAATTCCGGCATTGATGGATAATTTTGTGTTTGATCATGTTTTTTATACCGGAAGCACTACCGTTGGTAAAATTATTTATCAAATGGCGGCAAAAAACCTCGTGCCTGTTACATTGGAATTAGGCGGCAAAAGCCCCTGCATTGTAGAATCCGACGCCAATATAACGGTAGCCGCAAAACGTATTGCAATGGCGAAATTTTCGAATGCAGGGCAAATGTGCGTGGCACCCGATTATTTGCTGGTACATGCTTCAAAGAAAGAAGCATTGATCAATGCATTTAAAATCGCATTGCTAAAATTTTTCGGTGACGATGCTTCCCAAAGCTATGAATATGGAAAAATAATTAATGAAAAGCAATTTGACCGTTTAACTTCTTACCTGCAACAAGGCAATATCCTGGCTGGTGGAAAAACCAACAGGGAAATATTGTACATTGAACCAACCATAATGGATAATGTATCCCTAACATCCCCCATTATGAAAGACGAAATATTTGGTCCCATACTACCCATACTTACTTTTACTACCATGGAGGAAGCAAAAGCCATCATCGCCCAACATGAAAATCCGCTCGCATTGTATGTTTTTACATCCAGCGGTAAAAAAGAGAAGGTATGGTTAAATGCAATATCCTTTGGCGGAGGCTGTATAAACAATGCGGCTTTTCATTTAACCAATCATCATTTACCATTTGGGGGACGTGGTTTTAGTGGTAGCGGTAATTACCATGGCAAGTTTACATACGAAACATTCAGCCATAAAAAGGCGGTCATGAAAACGCCAGCCTGGTTTGATCCTGCAGCAAAATATCCACCATTCAAGGGCAAATTGAATTTTTTTAAATGGTTAATTAAGTAGCTAAAAAATATTGTTCTTCGTCATTTTGTGTGGAATTTTTTTTTATGAGCCAGGCTTTATAATATTAATTTAGCTTCAGTGGCAGGCCCTCCCGATCTTTACCGGGACCGTACGCTTGTACTAAATATTTTTATTGAGCTTTTTCCAAACAATTTGTATGTACCCCATTCCACTGTTTTTGATAAAGAACTAAAAATATGTTTTCAAAAAATAAATATTCAAGGCTTAAAAAAGCTGGGATTATTCTATTAATATTAACGATGAGCTTTGCTTCATACGTTATCATCGCAAACAGAAACTCAAAAAATATGACTACCCGGCAAAAACTATTAAAAGCTGTTTATCCGGTGATGATGTGGTTCACAAAAGCAACCGGCACTAATACTACTTCACTTTCAAATAAAGATGTGGCCCCTGTAGTACCAATTTACACTTTACCTGCACTGCTAATTGATGGGAAACCGCTTAACCTAAATGATTTTAAAGGAAAAAAAATACTGCTGGTGAATACCGCGTCTGATTGTGGCTATACCGGACAGTACGGGGAACTGGAAAAACTATCTCAGGAAAATAAAGAAACTTTAGTAGTGCTTGGTTTTCCGGCAAATGATTTTAAAGAGCAGGAAAAGGGAACGGATGAAAATATAGCCTCCTTTTGCAAATTAAACTTTGGTGTTACTTTTCCTTTACTGCAAAAAAGCAAGACCGTTAAAGGAACAGGTCAAAACGAAATATTTCAATGGCTAACCCATAAAAATAAAAACGGGTGGAACGACCAGGCTCCTACCTGGAATTTTTGTAAATACCTGGTAGATGAGGACGGGAAACTGGTTCATTTTTTTGCATCATCCGTAGAACCAATGAGTAGCGAAGTATTGAAAGCGATTGCGGAATAATGAGCGAAGCGGTACCATTCAAGTCTATATGATTAAAATTATCTATCTGAATATAAAAATAGTTTTTATAAAGAAAAATACTATTTTACACAATGAAAAAAGAAAGTCCCTCATTAAATAAACCGATTGGTGGATATATATAAGTTTTAACCTCATTAAAATCATTAAAATCAGGCAGCGATACTAAGGCAAAATACATCTATGAAAAATTTATATAATCAAAAGGATTATGAAGCAATTATACTAAGATTCAATTCCATCACACCGCTATCGCAAAGTGCCTGGGGAAAGATGGAAGTAAATCAAATGATCGTACACCTGAAAGATCAGTTGGACATTGCACTGGGTAACAAATTGGCGATGGCGCAGGGTCCCATTATACTTAAAACGATGGTTGGCAGATGGATGGCGCTATATATTCTACCCTGGGGAAAAGGGAAATTGGCAACCCCATTTGAAATGGATGCACTTAAAAAAGGAATAGTAATTACTGATTTTGAAAGTGACAAACATTTATTGCTCATCCGGATAAAACAATTTATTTCGGCTCCTGGTTTTTCGCCTCATCCTTTCTTTGGTAAAATAAATAATAAAGATTGGGGAAGGCTGGCATGGAAACATCTCAATCATCATTTGCTGCAATTCGGCGCATAACAAAAAAATGGTAGCAGCCGCTTACGGCATCTGGTATTGAAAAATATTTCAAGTTCAGCGCTTCTTATATTCCTCAACTGAAATACACGTTGATCACCCTATCCCCTTCGGGAAATTATCAGGATGTTTAATAAGGGGGGTACAGATTACAGGCATTTGTACTGAGCGTAGCCAAAGTATTCATAGCCTGCCCCGCTATGCGGGGGCAACCCCGAAATGATCATGATTTCGCATTTCCTTTTTTATGATAACAGCTATATATCTTTGCTCAACATTGTTCCCGCTGCGGCGGGGCTCCCTTGTACCGCATACTATTGGGGATCTTTTCCCACGTTTTATTTAGCATTGCGCCCTACAACATTATTCAACAATAAATCCGGCATCCCACCAGGTTTCCGGGTACTAAGTGCATAAACCGGCTTATTCAGTCATCAAATAAAACTGTATTTATTATTACCATGCAAGGAGTGCTGAAAATAAAAAACCACCGGCTTTTTATAACTGGTAACCTGACCCGCTTATTTCGGGAACCCGCCACTTTTTAGTTTTGCCGCCATTTACTAAGGCACAAGATCCCAACGCTCTTTACCTGTGCCTCAATCTTGCTCCGGTGGAGAATAATCTTTCATTTTATGTGGCGATATGATGGAGTTCTGATATCATCTTTTAATATTGCCGCATCCATTCAGGACGTCAGGACCGACGCTACCAGTTTTGCGGCTTTTTCAGATTGTGCGTAAACCTGAATTTAATATTACAAGGGCAGGAGTGCTGAAAATATACCGGGCATTCATTATTACCAACCCGTTTATTCTACAATCTCTGCATGGCTTCTTTTGTCGTTAATTTTTGTTTTGTGTTTTTCAATTTGTTTTAACAGCGCATCAGAAGCCTGTACTACGGCCTCTTCGAAGGTTTTGCATTGCGCTTTTGCCAGCAGGTCGTTGCCAGGTATAACGAGTCGTATATCACAAACTTTATTCTCATTGGTCGCTGACTTATCCGTACTTAAACAAACTTCGCTACTGAGGATGTTTTCAAAATACAGGCTTAATTTAGCTGTTTTTTCTTTTACAAATGCGATAAGCGGTTCTTTGGCGGTAAAGCCAATTGATTGAATAGTAGTTTTCATATCCCTGTTTAATTTTGAATGAATTACTTTGTTTGAATAGATGGTAAAGGTACACCCTATAATGCGCCGTTTATTTTTTATTGCGCTTTTATAACAATATTTTGCAGGAAATTTTTTTATTTATAACCAGGGTTATCCTGGTTCCGGAATCACGAAGAATAATGGTAAACATTATTCTCCGTGCTAATAGAAGATGCGAAGTTTTTTTACAAATACCAGAAAGGTTAGCCTATTCAAAATAAAACCAAACTGATAATATCATTGATTACTGTTATTATCCTGCCGGCAGTATAATTGCATTTATGATTCTTCTGCTGTAAAAGTGTACTTAAATTTTAATTACAGGATGTTAAAACCCGGGTGCTAATGCATTCCTGTTAAACTTTGGAGGGAGCCCCACAAAGCATTATAAAAAAGCATGGAATTAAATACGGACTGTAGCGGGTAGTGATTAATGAATGTAAAAAATAAATTTATCCGTTTTAATTCATTTAAAAAATATTCAGGCAGTGTTTGCATAATGCCGTAGCTCATTATAAGTGTTGCCCGTTTTATTGCCGGATTTCATTTTATCCTTATTCTTTTTAATAATATCACGTAACAAATCCACAAACCTGTCTTGAAACGGATGCCGTGTACCATACGGCACCGGCTGGTGGTTAATAATTTGTTTGGTGGCATTTTCAAATACCCTGTTACCGTTGTGGGTGTGTATTCGCACACTTAAATAATATATGGTACTGTCTTCCTCAATTGTTAATGCCATTGATTTTATGGTAGTCAGTTCTTCTATACCAGGTAAACTAACGGAAAAGTTCAGGCAGGAGTTTTCTCTCTTGAATTGTTCTTCCAACTTATCGCTCAATTCCTTAATATCCTTCTTGATGTCTTCTATAATATTTTCAATTTTCATAAATAGGGTATTGATTTTCCTGACGTGACTGTTGTTTCATTGAGTTATTCTATTACCTGAAAAAGGACTCCTCTGTTTTTGATTTCTTTGTATGCCACTTTGCCATACCCATAACGCTAATGATGCCTGCATGTTGTTGGTTAGTTATAAAAACTGTTTTGCAGCCTGGTCAAAATTGCGGTTGTGTAATAAGTAGTAAGGAAAAAATCAGGTGGATAATGATGGTTATATACGTTACCGGCATTGTTCATTATAATACCGGCCTTGTGGCGGATGGTCTTATGGTTCATAGGTTGGATCCTTAAAGGTATTCGAACAACAAAAATCTTGTTTTCATAACAAAAAATTTTAGAATAATTAAACTATTTAAGGTAGAAGAAATTCTACAACATCCGGTTTACCTGCTATAATATTCATTGTGCTTTCTTACATCATCCGAATTTTTGTTCTCTTTTATAAAATATATAACCGATAAATAATGGTTCAATGACTGGCCACTGTAAATCCGTAATGCCCCTGAGCAATATGGTGTGTAGCGGGATTGGGCTTATGTAAGAAAATATATATTACCGCTGGTGTTTTTACAAATAACGTGGGTAAAGGCCCACAATGGTATTCAGTACAAGAGGGCGATGCAACGATGATGCCATGAAATACTTCAGCCCGGACAAAAAAAATGGTTGTATAGAATGGCGATACTACAATGATCCCATGAATACTTCGGCTTCGCTTAATACTTCTGCCCATACAACCAGAAAAAATGGTTGTATGGAGGGGAAACAATTTAATAGTGCGCTAAAAACAACCCTTGTTTATTTTGCCAGCCCCTTCGCAATAATACCACCAGCTATTTCAAGCGTAGTGCCATGTATGGCTTCATTTTCAATAATGAACCGGATGGCGCTGATGATCTCATCCGTTTGTACTAATCTGCCGATGGGTATGCCACTGATAATGGCCTCCAATATTTCAGGTTTGATGGATGTCAACATCGGCGTTTCCACGTAGCCGGGAGCGATAGCCGCTACCCGTATGTTTTTTATTCCCTTTACATGAAATTCGCCGGCCAGTATTTTTGGCCATAAAGCTATGGCCACTTTGGTAGAAGCATAATTCAATTGCCCCAGCTCCCCTGCCT
>JANOTW010000455.1:0-9010 GCA_031416575.1 Ferruginibacter sp. | reverse complement strand
AAGGAAATATAGCTTGGACAAAAAATCCTGTATTTCGAAATCCCGATTTTTCGGGAATGCCCATAGCTTCATTGCCTGGACAAAAAATTTTTCTCACGTTTTTATCCCTTGTGTTGTATAGCGAAGTAGAAGTATTACCGGAAACTATTACGGCCTGGCGCTTTCTTCATTGCTCCCGCACCATTTTTGTTTGTGCATTGGAAACACCAATAAATACTCCCCGCCTTTTTTCCATGAACAGTTTAGTATATCATTCCATTCCAAAATTCAAAACCGTAAACCCAAAACCATTACCGCATCAAATACATTTTACCATATCCCTTATTAAAAAACTGATCGGTTTTTTCTCCATCAGATTTATACTTATCCAAAGACTTTCCATTTAGATTAGTAAGGAACCTGTACAGATAAACACCATTGCCTAATTTTTGTCCATACATATCCGTGCCATCCCATTTAAACTCCGTTATGTTGCGGCCAATATGAATGTCGCCCAGTTCGGCCTTTGTGACCTCCCTTACTATTTTACCCGTGATCGTAAGTATCTGTATGCGTATATTTTGGGGAACTTCACTGCCGGTTAAGGTAAATACAAATGCCGTGGAGGTAGTGAAGGGATTAGGATAGTTGAGCATATTGCTGATCATCGGTGTGTTTAAAACACTAAAAGTTACCTTATATTCAATATTGCCTGCCTTATTACCCACCAGGTCTTTACCCGAAATTTTTAATTCATATTCACCATCTTCCGGAAAGAAGGGTGAAAATTCTATGGATGCTGTATTATCGCCGCCCGTAGTGGCAGGAATAAAGCGCATATTATCGCCAAAATAAAAATTACGGTAAATATCAGCGGCATCGCCGGGATAATGCACCTGTACTGTTAATGAGGCGGTATCACTCAACAAAAGGAAACGGCTTTCGTCTTTCAACTTCACCAATATCCGGGGTTTAGAGGCAACGATGTCCCTGTTTAAAATATGCACCCCGTCAAAAGTTACATCCAGCAGCGGATTAAACTTATCTTCTTTAACAAAGAAATCCTTATACAGGAAGTTATTAAACAGGTATTGCTCCGGCTGGTTATTATCAGGGTTTACCATTACATACAATGTATTGTTTCCCGGATAGCTTTTAGTATCAATGCTATAACCCACTATCAATGTATCACCCGATACCAGCGCCTTCTTTTTTGGAATGGCGATTACATGCGGGGTATTGTTGCGGTCGGTAATGATAAACTTTATGGCAAGACTATCAAATGCAACGGGGCTTATGTTTTTGAAGGCCAAAGAAAAAATGATTTTATCTCCCTGATCCACCGTATCACGCATGGAATATAAAATATTGGGCGCCACCACTCCTTCGGGTACATAATCCGCATTTACCCGCCAGTAATTAAGCTGGTGGGGCGTTGCAAAGTTTTCATCCCTGTTCAACATCTTTAATTTTACAAAAGGGTACACCGCCGCATCAATAAACGCCAGGGTAGTATCTTTTGCAGGTTCAACTGTAGCCAGCAGGGTTTGTGCGCCATTCCTGTTAATACCATACACCTGTATTTGTACTGTATCACCTTCGCCGGCATCCAGCGTTTTGCCCCGCCAATGCAGGGCGTTCCACTTTTTGGCTGGGCCAAACGAAGGCGATTCAATCGTTCCGGCATTGAATTTTGTGGAGATTGGAATAATATTTACCACATACGCATCCGCAGTGCCACCCATTATTTGTGAAGGCGTGAATGTGCTGTTATTTTTCCTGTAGAAAAATGAGAAGGGAAGGTTTTGGTAAAAACTATCAATTGAACTAAAGCCTATGGATTTTAACTTATGATACAAGGATTTGCCTGATCCCAATGTTGCCTGGTCTGCCTTCCATTCATCAATAAAGGAGGTATTCACCGGAATCCCGATAGTATTGGTTGTAGCCCCCAGGTTGGTAACGGATACATACATCCCATTCGGGATACTATCAATAAAATCCATGGCAAGTTTTCTGCTTATTGCATCCTGGTAGGGGAATTCAAAGAAATTCCTGGTTGGTTCCGCACATGAATAAGTACTTCCAAACCTGCCGGTTGTTCCTGATACCTTATAGTTTTTCCATGGCAATAATGTGGTGGTATCAAATACCATAAACTGTAGTGTATTGTATTTACAACCATATTGTTCCAACTGGTCAAAATCAAGTTTTACATTGATCCTGTCAAAATCGAAATAAGGGTACAAACCGGTGTTGATGACAAGGGTGCGTAATGCATTGGTAAAATGAAATAGCCTGTCGGGGTTAAGCGTGAGGGTACCGCCAAAGGTACTTTTCTGGTGTTGAAAATAATGCGACTGATTAAAACCGGAGCTGCCGTTTGCGAGGTAAACAAAAGAGAATGAATTCCATACCTGCTGCCCGTTGTTTAACGGCGCAATGGAAGTTCTCCAATAGTAAACGGTGCTATCCGTTAACGTGATATTGTTGGGCGAAAACTCAATCGCCCCTCCTTTTCCGCTGGCGCTGTATTGTTTTTTAAATGCCGAATTGAATAATTCCGTTGTATCCAATTCCATCTGGTACTGCCGCACACCACTCAATGGGTTGGCGGTAGAAGCAATAAACCGAATATTTTGTTGGGTAACAATCGAATAATTATAGGGGGATACAGGCCGTATTTCATCTTCGAAAATGACAAATTCCTTGGTAAATGTATTATTGGCTTCGGATGATTCCAGCACTTTATTATCCGCATCAACCGTAAAAATCAATTTATTCAATCCTTTATCGGTAGCCCCATTGATAGGGATATTAAAGTCAAGCGAATCCGAGTATTTAATACCCCGTACCAACCGGTCATAAATCACCTGGATGGTATCATTCGCCAGCCGCCTTTTAACTATTATCCTGATGCTATCCCCTACCACTTTACCAAGATTGAGGATATTAACCTTTACATTAAAACTATTATCAGCCACGGAAACAATGGAGGGGCTTATTTTTATCAACTGTTCTTCAATCGCATAGTCAGGAAGTGGAAAGGTGTTTATTTTGATAGCGGGATCACCATTCAGGTTCAATTGTTCCAAATGGATACGGGTATAAAAATCCAGCGCCTGAGAGTTTCCCCCCAAATTTTGTAGTACATACTTCATTTGATTACCGATCGTATTGCCATACAGTGTCCGGCAAAAAGCTTCGTATAATTTAGTATTGTAATAATTTAAAAAAGGGGGTATGCCCAAATGGGTGCTTGCCAAAAAACCAATACTTCCACGCTGATTTGCCAAAACCCATTTTTCGGAAAGCGAGGTATTTCCATTTAAGCGGGTAGGATCAAAAGTAAAATTATTGCCTGCACTACAACCGCTCACATTGAAGAAGGGGTACTTTCCCGCATTGGTATAATTTTCAGGGCTATTCAGGTTAAATGCCAGTGTATTGGCGGAGGAATGGCCAAAGTATTGTATGAAACTGGTTCCTTCGTTGATCAATTGCTCAATCCGCTCCCCATTCGCCTGAACGACTGCGGAAGAAGATTCCTTTTGAAAGGTTTCTACTTTGGCCCCTAAAGCGGAATCCCTTGCAATCGCCCTATATATATTTAAGTTATTGGTAAACTGGGTATTTTCATCCGCATCCCTGCCACCAGCCGCATGAATAAAATTTTTCATCCATCCTTTTTCAGCAACTGTCTGCGAGGCAACAACCTGTGCGGCTTCATATTGTTTTACTTTATCGAGGTATTGTTTTATTTCGGTTCCATTTATAACCGATAACCGGCTGATTGGCGCAAGCGGTACCATTTGACCGGGTTCACAGGCCAGCAATATATCAGAAGCCGGCCATCCGAATGTTTGTACCAAATCAAGTTTCTCAATATTCGGGCTGTTTTCATTGTTCTTGAAATCCAGCGACGTTACCCCCCTGCCTATCAGGAAAATATATTTAGGTTTTTGGTTAAACTGCTGGTTGGCGGAACGGATGAAATCCCGGATCGCCGCCGGGTGCTTTTTAATTCCAAAAGCAAACTGGTCAGTCAATTCATCAATGGAAATTACTTTGGCGTTAAAACCGCCCCCGGTTGCAGAGGCCCTGTAAGCCCGGTATTGCTCCACGTTATTATTGCCATTCCCATCGTTGTATAAAGACGGGTTACTGATGATCAGGTAATCACCCTGGTTGGCTACCGTATTGTAATTGATGAAGGTTTTAGGGATAAATGAATTGACCGTGTTGATATTATTTAGTTCCTGGTTAACCAACATGAATTTTCTTACCGGGTCCAATGAGGCAGGCAAAACAAATCTTACCTTACCGGCTACAGCTATATCGCCAGTATATCTTTTACCATCATTGATGCTGTATAACACGGGCTGAACGCCACCCACATTGAAATTATCAATTTCCAGAAAGTTGCCCGCAGCCGAAGCTTTTAATTCAAAATAAAAATTTTTTTCGTTGTTGAAATTAAATTTGGCCGGATACGTAACCGCTACCGTGCCAACCACTATCCGGTCGTTGGCATTGGTGGACGTTCCATTTATTCTTATATCCAGGTTATCGGAACTTTGTAAATAACTTAATGGCAAATTGTCCACTTGTTTTTTTAAGCTGGTAAAATAATTCATCGCCGTATCAATCACCACCGTGTTAGAGAATTTCACCTGCAGGTTTCTTATATAAAGGGCATTGCCAAAGGCGGCTATGTAAAATGAAACACTATTGGCGGGGCCAGCGGTATAAACATTTAACCCCGTAAAAATTTTAGAAAGAGGGCAACAGGGATATACATCAGCCGATGCCCATCCTTCGCCCACATCATAGGAAGAAGAGTAAACATATTCCCCCACTATTTGTGCAAAACCACGGTTATACTGTTGTTTGTAAGGTTGCTCTACCCTGCGCATAAAATAAGTGTCCGGCTGAAGCAGGTTTCCGCTGATATTATTAGCGGCGTTGTTGTAACGCGAATTAACCGATGCCGCATTTACGGTTAAAAAATAAGTAGCCGTATCAGTATGCAGGCTAAAACTATCACAGAGCTGAAAATCCGCCGCCCTGTACAATGGTTTATCCGGGATGCCATCATTCATTTTTCCTGAAAATTCAATGTAATCATTACTGCCCAGCGGACCAGTTGGCACAGATGTATATAAACGTACCTGCTCTCCATTTCTCCATAACTGAAATTGCTGGGCGGGTGTACCGCCAAGGCCCATGGAAGACAATGCAGGCTGGCCGATACGGTACAATCCACTTTTACCTACCTTGAATTTATAGTAGGTTTTGCTGTAATCAATCCAGCTATTGTTATACTGTGCGGCGCCTGCCAGTGTACACGATATGAAAAATGGAAGTAATAATTTTCTCATTGCGCTATATGGTTCACATTTCATAATGGTCATGCTTATTCTGTTTCTCTTTTCACTAAATTAAAGCGGAGCGAAAATATATGGGTATATAAAGGGTTGGATTGATTTGCCAGGTTGGTGAATGCGTAATCTATCATTACATTTTTAATTTTAACGCCTGCCCCCAGACTGGGTTGGTAAATCCAAACTTTTTTTTGATTCAGGGTATCCCCATCCGCCAGGGCCTTTTGAAAATTAGTAATGCCCGCCCTTATAAAAAACACCTCTTTTACGGCAGCCTCCAAACCAAGGCTGGGGTCTATACTGATGGCATTGCTGCTGATAACCGTATTACGTTTCCCGTCAAAGGTTAAATTCATATTGGCTTCCGCCAGCAGCTTTACCGAACTGCCCAATCTAAAATCATATCCGCCGCCAATCACTATCCGGGGAGCGGTTAGTTCAGTTGATTTTACGGGGATCTCATTGTTGGTCAGGTATAATACTTCTTTTTCCTTTTCCGTAAATTTAAAAGACCAGGCGTTAAACGTAGTGGTAAGGTCCCTGGCCACAATACCTGCGTGCCATTTTTCTCCATGCATTTGCAAACCTGCATCAATACCAAATCCCCAGGCACTGGCAAACTTGCCTACTTTACGGTGTATTATTTTCGTGTTCACCCCAAAACTGATCCTTTTATCTTCGGTTTCTTTAAGATTTTGCGCAAAAGAAAACAAGAATGCATAATCAGCCGATGAAAAAGTTTGAATATTATTGAAGTTGATGCTGCCATCAGGTTCTACCAAAAACAAAGTATTGGGAATGTCATCCACGGCAAAGCGAAGTAAGGAAAAGCCGATCGTTCTTTTATTATCCTGCACGGGTAAAGCGATGGAACCATAATCATATTTTCCAATACCCGCAAAATATTCAGCATGCATTAAATTAATATTGGGATGGTCCTTTACGCCCACCAGCCCCGCCGGGTTCCAGTAACCCGCAGTAGCATCATTAACGGAAGCCACCTGGGCGCTACCCATGGCCAGCCCCCTGGCGCCAGCCCCTATATTGAGAAACTCATTGCTATATTTTCTGAACTGCGCAAATGCAAGAGCAGGCAATAATGTGATACCAAGTAAAAAAGCAGAAAGTTTCAGGCGCATATATTTTATTTCCGGTTGTTATCAGTACAGCGGTTTAGGATAAGCTATCAGGATAAAACGTTGAACCCCTAAGTAAATTGTGCAAAAATACCTGGAGGGAAAACTTGTAATCATACAAATTTAATGAATATAGCCTTTACAATCAGGAGCCTTTTTTACCCATTCAACCAATCCAATTATACTAAGACATCATAGCCTGCAAAAGGCTGCATTCCTTTTTTAAGACAGCATTGCGCAGCAGGTAATTATATTGAGTACCATTCCGCACAAATAGTGTTTTTAAAACAATTGGACGTGTAGGTGCGGCATTCCGTTCACAAACAACAAGGCGGTTCTTTACTACCATTTTAATTTTATTGTCCGGGCAGAAGTATTTCAATTAAGCATCCTTGCGTCGCACTCGTGTACCGCATACCATTGGGGATCTTTAATTACGTTATGCTGAGCGGTTCAAAAACTGCGCCTGATGAATTGCCCAGTATAACGTAATTAAAGATCCCCAATGGTATTCAGCATAAGAGGGCGATGCAACGATGACGCCATGAAATTCTTCTGCCCGGACAAAAAACCTTTCTCATGTTTTTATCCGTTATGCAGTATAAACGATAAAAAATAAATCAACGGAAAGGGCGATATGCATTATTATATGACAACGCCCGGTTTAAAACCCTGAAAAATAAACCATGCCCGCTGGTTATCGGGCGTAATATGAAACATTCAATGCATTGAGTAATTATTTACAACCCATCTTCAGTAATTCATAGTTATTAATTTCAGTTTTTCTACCCACATTTGCATAAGTTCGCCATAAAAACAGCTAAAAAAGAAGCATGAAAAATTTGATTGAAGAATTGAACTGGAGGGGAATGGTACAGGATATAATGCCCGGCACCGAAGAACAGTTAAACAGGGAAATTACCACCGGTTATATCGGCTTTGACCCTACAGCCGATAGCCTGCACATTGGCAACCTTGTACCCATTATCCTTTTGATACATTTACAAAAATGCGGGCACAAACCCATCGCATTGGTAGGTGGGGCCACGGGTATGGTAGGCGACCCAAGCGGCAAAAGTGAAGAAAGGAATTTTTTAAGTGAAGACATGCTGAACCACAATACAGCCAGGGTAAAAGCCCAGTTGGAAAAGTATTTGAATTTTGATCCAACCATTCCCAATGCGGCCGAACTGGTAAATAATTACGATTGGTTCAGGCATATTGGCTTTTTGGATTTTATAAGGGATACCGGCAAGTACATCACGGTTAATTACATGATGGGTAAGGATAGTGTGCGTAAAAGGCTGGAAGGCGATAGCGGCATGAGCTTTACCGAATTTACTTACCAGTTGGTACAGGGCTACGATTTTTACTGGCTGCACAAAAACAAGGATTGCAAGTTACAAATGGGTGGCAGCGATCAATGGGGCAATATTGTAACTGGTACCGAGCTCATCCGCAAAAAAGGTGGCGGCGATGCCTTTGCATTTACCTGCCCGCTAATCACTAAGGCTGATGGGGGAAAATTTGGCAAATCGGAAAAAGGAAATGTTTGGCTGGATGCGGCTAAAACATCTCCTTACCAGTTCTACCAGTTTTGGTTAAACGCCGCCGATGCGGATGCGGTTAAGTATATAAAAATATTTACGTTTTTACCTAAGGAAGAAATTGATGCATTGATAGCCCAACATACCGGTAACGAACACCAGCGCCTGCTGCAAAAAAGACTGGCGGAAGAAATAACCTGTTTCGTACACAGCCGGTCCGATTATGAATTCGCGGTAAAAGCCTCCGGCATTTTATTTAACAATGATACCGCGGAAATATTGCGGCAGCTAAATGAAGAACAATTATTGCAGGTACTGGAAGGGGTACCCACTGTGGATTTTTCTAAAACCACTATACACAACGGAGTAGATGTGGTAAGCTTTTTGACCGGTACCAAAATTTTTTCCAGCAAAGGGGAGGCACGTAAAATGATTCAGGGCGGAGGTGTAAATATCAATAAGATAAAAGTAGAAGATATTGATTATACGATAATGGAAGATGTATTACTAAATGGCAAGTATTTACTGGTACAAAAAGGAAAGAAGAATTACAACCTGGTAAAAGTGTTGTAAAAGCCCCGTCCCGTAAAAGGGCAATGTCATTTATACTTGGTAAGGAATAAATTAGTGGCTTTGTTTTTTGTTTAAAGTAAAAGCCGGATAAAATGGGTGCATACCAAATTGTCGCTACAGTTATCAGGAACGTGGCCGGTGGTACATCCGCCTCGGCGGACGGGGCTACCGCTGACTGGTGTCCCACCAGCCAGCGACTATTTGGCATGAACCCCTTGATCCGGTCTCATGAAAATATTAATCACTTTTTGCCCATTGCGTAGTTTAATAATGCTACACCTCCATTTCCATCCATATATCGCAACCATTATGCCCGCTATTTCCCAGCGGCTTCTTTAGATAAGTAAATCCGAATTTTTCATACATGGGCACCGCTACATTTAATTCCGGC
>JANOTW010000454.1:0-1876 GCA_031416575.1 Ferruginibacter sp. | reverse complement strand
GTTGTGCTTACGAAAATAAAAAGAACGAAACTATCCTGCAGGCCGCTGTTGTGCCTCACGGCCAACAGCCGAAGCTTGCACCATAAAAGTAATTTCGATGAAAATTGTACGGTTATTAAATATGCTTTTTCAAATACAGTTTAAAACAAACTAATTTTGACCATCTCAATTAAACAAAAATGAAAGAAAAAAAATCAACCGCTATTTCCCGGAGAAACTTCATGGGAACTACTGCCAAAGCATTGGCAGGTTTTATGATTATCCCACGGCATGTATTGGGAGGTAAAAGCCCGTCAGGATTATTATATACCGCCCCAAGCGATATCATCACATTGGGATTTATTGGAACAGGTAAACAAGGCCGTGGGCTTACTACCAGCTTTCTTGGTACTGGTGAAGCCCGCATTGTAGCATTGAGTGAAGTGTATAAAGCAAAAGCCGCCTTAACCATTGATAAGATGAGGGCCCATTACGAAAAGAACACTCAATTGGGTACTTTCCCGGAAATGCCGGTGTACAACGATTTCAGGGAATTGCTTGCCCGAAAAGACATAGATGCCGTGGTGATTGCCACCCCCGACCATTGGCATGCTGCGATGGCAGTGAGGGCTGCCGAGGCGGGTAAGGATATTTATTGTGAAAAGCCTTTGGCCCTAACTGTTAGGGAAGGCCGGGCGATGGTAAATGCCGCACGCAAATACGACCGGGTATTTCAAACCGGCAGTATGCAGCGTTCCTGGCCCGAGTTTAGGCAGGCAGCCGAGTTGGTCCGCAATGGTTATATCGGTGAAATAAAAAGCATTAAAGTAAATGTTGGCCCACCACCCATTCCTTATGATTTGCCCGCTGAAACTATTCCGGAAGGATTGGATTGGGCCAAATGGCTGGGCCCCAACCAGGCAGTTCCCTTTAATGCAGAACTGGCGCCACCTGTTTCAAAGGATGTATTTCCCAACTGGAGAAACTATAAGGAATTTGGTGGTGGCATGGTAACCGATTGGGGGGCCCACATGTTTGATATTGTGCAATGGGCGTTGGATATGGACAACAGCGGACCGGTAGAAGTGATTGCGCCGGATGGTAACGAACATCCTTTCCTGACATACCGCTACCGCAATGGAATAACGATGACGCATGAAAAATGGGAATGGAACAATGCGATTCATTTTATTGGAACAGAAGGGGAACTAAAAGTGGCGCGGAAGAAAATAGAAACCACCCCGGCTTCGCTTAAAGACAAAATAATAGGCGAAACGGAAAAGCATGTATATAAAAGCGAAGACCATTACAAAGACTTTTTCAATGCAATGCGCAAACGTACCAAACCTGTTTGTGATGTGGAAACCGGGCATCGTACTGCTTCCGTTTGTAATATTGGAAACATTGCATACCAGTTAAAACGCCGGCTTGAATGGAATCCCAGGAAAGAACAATTTAAAAAAGATCCGGAAGCCAATGCATTATTGGGCCGGCCGATGTTGAATGAATGGGGGATAAAATTATGAGTGATGAGTGATGAGCGAATTAGTGATGATTTCATCTATTAATGAGAAAGGCTGCAATAAATGAAGCAAATCCTGCAAAACCAAATGAAATCATTGTTGATTGTAATTGTTATAATTACCTTGTTTAGCTGTAACAGGCATGCACAACCTATTGCACCCGGAAATATAGCGGTGCCGCACGAACGTACCATTGTTTGGAAAACCCGATCCAATTTTGCGGACCAGGTTTTTACCAAATTTGCAGACACGCCAATTGAAATTAGTAAGATGAATGGGAAAGGCAACGCCCCCAGGATTTTGCTGGCAAAACTATTGTTGAAAAAGGACATTGCAGAAACCAATAATCTCATAACAAAACTTAAAGTGTGGGG
>JANOTW010000453.1:0-2008 GCA_031416575.1 Ferruginibacter sp. | reverse complement strand
ACAATGGTGAACAAGTTTCTTCGTAACTTTTATATCTAAATTGTTCGGTTATGAAAAGAGCCGTAATCATTACGTTGCTGTTAGCCTTTGTTGAAATAATAGCAATTGCCAACATCAACCGGAAATTCGAAAACAATACAGAAAAAAAAAGGTATAATACTGAAAAATAGTTGGTAAAATCGTCTGTAATCTAATACAGTATTGGTTTTGAAAGAAGTTTAGTGAAAGTGTTTTCACTAAACTTTTTTTGTTTATGAAAAAGATAAAAAAAAGCGATGTTGGAGTTGTCAATCTTTGGCAGTAATTGGTTGGGGTAAGCAACAAAATAAACAGCGTTTTAAATGTAAAAACTGCGGCATTCTTTTTACCAACAATGATAAGTCTCAGACTATTGAAAACCGTTTTGTCTGGTTTAAAAAATGGGTATTAGAAAGACAGACCTATAAAACCTTACAAAGAGATAGTGGCTTATCAAAAGATACTTTGCAACGTACGTTTTATCATTTTTTAGCTCAAGCTCCTTTAACATCCATTGTTCACCATGATAATGTTTATTTACGAGTAGATGCTACTTACTTTAAACGTTTTTGTGTAGTATGTTATCAGGATAATTTATTAAGCTATACCCAGTTGTTTCGTTTCTCTGATGCAGAACGATACGAAGAGATTAAAGAAGACCTGACCAACCTTTTAAGGCTTGGGTTGCAAATAGACAGCATTACTACCGATGGGCATAAAGCAACTCTTAAAGCCATAAAAAAAGTAATGCCTGAAGTACTGGTTCAGCGATGCCTGGTACATATCCAAAGAATGTGCCTGCTGTGGCTTACAGCCAATCCTACATACGATGCCGGTAAAGAGTTAAGGTCATTGGCCGGGTACATTCATTTAATTAAAACACATAATGATAAACAGCATTTTATTAATCTGCTAAAGCAATGGGAGCTGACGCATAAAAACTTTCTAAATGAAAAATCCTATAAAATAGAAACAGGCAGATATTGGTATAAACATAAGTTTATAAGGCGTTCATTTCTTACCATAAAAAGAGCATTACCCAATATGTTTTGGTATTTAGACAATGAAAAAATACCAAAGACAACCAACGGAATAGAATCCTATTTTGGACATCTAAAAAATCATCTGGACTTACACAGAGGATTAACAAAGGAGCATCGAATTAACTTCATTAAGTGGTATATCTTCTTCAGAAACAAATCCAAGCTTTGAGTTTTCTAAAGCCATAATGCATACCGACAATAAAGTAAAAGAGCAGCCATTGCTGACTGCTCTTTATTGTCGTATAAGCATTAATCTTATTGCTGACAAGTTGCTCTCCAGCAGAGCCTGCTTCCTCTTGAGATTAACATCGCTAATAAAAGGAATTAAAGTGAAAAAATCACCAACTATTTTTCAGTACATTACCTAAATAAAACAATTGTAATGTACACAGATGCGAACCCAAAATTATATGATGTTAGTATAAAGGCTTATGTGTTTAAAAAAAAGGATAGCTACAACCAATGAGTATCGAAATACAGCCGTTTCAACGTTGAAGCGGCTTTTTATTTTCATCAATCCAAAAAATCTTCTTCTTCTTTTTTACTATACTTACTGAACAGCCCATCAATAGCTCCACCAAAAACGGGAAATTTTTCTTTGGTGAAATTTTTTATTACCTCAATTGCATTGCAGGCTTGTTCTTCTGTTAATCCTGCTGCCATTAAACGTTCAATTAAATCCTGCATAAGTAATGTTTAAGGTTGCAAGTTACAAGTTTCAGGTTTCAGGTTAAAAAAGTCAATTATAAAATGAAAAACCTGTTGAAATGATCAACAGGTTCAATATCTAACATCGTACATGACTATGCAACTTTCAGCATACTCAACTTACTCTTATCAAATTTGTGCATTGAGTATTCAAGCGAAAGATGGAATTTCTTTTCATCGCTGCCAGGTAAATCAAACATGGCATCAGTTAAAATACTTTCGCAGATACTGCGTAATCC
>JANOTW010000452.1:0-9907 GCA_031416575.1 Ferruginibacter sp. | reverse complement strand
TGTTCTTTTAACGCAACAGGTTGTTTCGTATCCGGATGTATGAAAGATACCAGGCTATTGGTGGTACCCAGATCAATACCCACAATGATCTCTTCTTTTTGTAAACTGCCGGTTGCTATGTTGATACCAATTTTTGCCATGCGATGAATTGCCCTTTTTTTAAGTTTAATGAGGTGATTATTTCAGGATTGCAAAAATAACACATAATCAAGGTGGATCATTATTGATTTTGATTGTAATCTTTCGAAATAAGATATTTATTCAGAAGCTGTTAAATTTTAATGACATGATTTAATCACAAGCATTCTTAAATACGCATCAATTAAAAAAAGGATTATTTGATAATTGAAGGTGTTGTTTGGTAATGATACTCCAACAGGGTAAAAATCCCGCAAAATCGGGACAGGCCGTGCAATGAGAAAATTCAACCCCTTAACCCCGCAGGGCATAGGCCCCGAATGGCGGGGTTGACTGTCAACTTAACATTCGTCTAAAAATTAAAACAGCATAGCTCCATCGGAGCTACCTCTTTGTAGCAAATGCGAAAAAAGTGCAAGCGTGCCGTAGGTACGCCCCACTTGCAGCAGGGTTGCTCCTAAGGAGCAGATGTTTTATATGATTAGCGCTACAAAGAGGTAACTCCTACGGAGTTTAAAGTCGGATACATTGGCATTGATATTTGCTCATTAAACTTATGTTGACAGTCAACCCCGCCATTCGGGGCTTATGCCTGTTGGGGTTTTTCCAGAAAATAATATAAAGCGATGATTTTGATTTGAAGTCAGGTCGGGAGTTCTGAATTTATGAATGGGTTAACAAAACACAATTAAAGTTGCCCAAAGGTATTCGGTACAAGAGGGCGACGCAACGATGTTGAGAAATGAAATATAGCCTGGACAAAAACCCTGTATTGCGAAATCCCGATTTTTTCGGGAATCCCATGAAACACTTCAGCCCGGACAACAAAAAATATGGTTGTATAGAAGGGCAGGCGCTACGATGTTCATTCGGGGTATTGGTGCCCGGACAAAAAATAGATAAAAAAAAATCCACATTAAACCGTGCCAGGCAAGGATTGCCGGGTTTATAAAATAAGATTTTTCATTACGGATAAAAAAAGCCCCCTGTTTTGCAGGGGGCTTTTTCAAATAATTTGAATGTTTCAATAATTTCTAAGTTTCATTTCCACTCTCCTGTTTTTGGAACGGCCCGCTGCCGTTTTGTTATCCGCAATGGGTTTATCAATACCATAACCGATAGCCACCAGGCGGCTTTCATCAATGCCCTTGCTTACAAAGTATGCCTTTACGGAATTAGCTCTTGCCCCGGATAAAACCTGATTTTTGGCAGGAGTACCTACAATGTCTGTATGGCCATCAATATCAACTTTATAAGATGGGTTTTCCTTTAAGATACCAACCACGTTATTCAGCGATGCATTTGATTTCGCCAATAGTTTAGCGCTGCCTGTTGCAAAGAAAATATTTTTTGCTGCTTTGTTTACTCTTTCAACCACTACCGTTTCAATTGCAGGGCAACCAAAGTTACTTGCAGGGCCAACTTCGGCTGGACATTTGTCTTCTTCATCATTTACACCATCTTTATCAGTATCAGGCACCGGGCATCCCTGGTAACGGGCTACTCCGGCTACATCCACACATTTATCATTTTCGTCATTGATACCATCTTTATCGGTATCAGGAATTGGACATCCCTGGTACTTAGCCAAACCTGGCGCATCGGGGCATTTATCTTCGCCATCCGCAATACCATCACCATCCTTATCCGCACATCCCTGCAAAGAAGCAATTCCCGGTATATCAGGGCATTTATCATTTTCATCTAAAACGCCATCTTTATCCCGGTCCTTTGGTTCTTCAACCGGAGGAGGGGGCAACTGTGCCGGTTCTATTATTTTCTTATTTGCAATGCTGCCTGCAAACCCTATGCTGTGATATAAATGATAGGCTACATTCTCTGTAACGGGTACACGATATTGAGAATTTATCAATAGAAAGGACTCATCAAAAAGATTAAACTGCATGCCAACACCGATTGGGACAAAGGCGCCAAAATATCCGTTAAACTTTGAAGCGCCTACACCCAATGAAAGATAAGGTGACACCCAATATTTATCCGGGGTTAATTTAAGATTGCCAACTGCTGTTACATCCAATAAAAATTTAGTGGAGCCAAGGATGGGTTTATCAGGTACGGGGTAATCTAAAAAAGAACCTGAAGCAGTAACAATAAAATCAAGATTGTTACTTACACCTTGCAAATAACTCAGCGCCAGGCCAGGCACCATGCGGTTGGTTTTTGTCCAATTTTTATCTCTTATCACATTGGCCAATCCGTTATTTCTTAATTCCGCCGCAGTTTTAAAATCATTAAAAAGGAAATGAATGCCCAATGAAGGAAGTTTCTTATACTCATTTTGAGCAAAAGAATTCATAAGTAAGCCAAATGACAAAAAAGATAGAATAATTTTCTTCATATTAAAGTTTAGTTTTCTTGATATTAACAAAAGTAGTTGCTTCAAATCAAATCTTAAAATTAATTACAACATAAGTTAATGATACGACCTGCTGACCTGCCGGATGAAAGGACAATAATTTAATCAATAGTGCTGCAAAACTTTCTTTTATGCCGGTTTTTTCTTACCCATCACTTCCACTTTAACCCTCACCAGCCCCGAGGCGGTATATCCTAATTTTTTAGCGGCAGCTTTTGAAAGATCGGCTATACGGCGCATTTTGGGATGCAGCCTGTCATTTACTTTCACTACAACCGACTTACCGTTACGCACATTGGTAACTTTTATCCAGGTACCAAAGGGCAACATATTACATGCACAGGTTAACTTACGCTGGCTGAAAATTTCACCACTTGCGGTTTGGCGGCCATTAAATTTATCGTGATAAAAACTAGCCAATCCATATATAACCCGCTTATTGGGTGATTTTGTGACTTTAGTTTTTGAGGAAGATTTTTTTTGGCCGGAAGTAGGAGTGGAAAATAATAGTGCGCAACAAACCAAAATAAAATAAACAGGTTGTAATATATATTTCGGACTGGAAAAAAAATTATTCATGCAAGCAATCATGTGGTGGGTTTATTTATCTGAAAAATACTTTTCCCTCATCAGTTTATCGTCCCCGTAAATATCATCATAAAACCTGATCTTGTCTCCCTTTCCTTCGCAGCTAAAGTAAGCAATAAATAATGGAATGCCATTTTTAACCCCTATCCGTCTTTTTTCTTTATTGGCCAGCCAGTTTTTTATTGAATCGGTATTATAACGCAGTATATCTCCCTCTTTTAAATTCATACTGTCGTTACGTGCAATAAAAAAAGCTAATTCTTCCCATTTTTGCACCCTTACACAACCATGGCTTAGGGCCCTTGAAGCATTCTTAAAGAGATAGCGTTGATTGGTATCATGCAGGTAAACGCTATACGGATTACTAAAATTAAACTTCAGGATGCCCAGTGCATTATCATCACCGCTTCCCTGCATCACTTTAAAGGGAATACCTTTTGAATACCTGCTCCAGTTAACCGTGCCCGGATCTACAGTATCACCTTTTGTGTCTATCAGTCTTAATCCTAATGTTGACAGGTAATAGGGATTATTTTTTAATTTAGGCAGGTATTGCTTTTTGATGATACTGTTGGGCACCGTCCAGGTAGGATACGTAACCATATCGGAGATCACGCTATATAACAGGGGTGTTTTTGTGGCCGGCTTGCCAATTATTATTTTAGACTCAATTGCAACAGAATCGTGGTCCCATACATATAAATAATATGCGGGCATGTTTACCCAGATATATTTTTCCGGCATAACGGATGGCAATTGTTTATACCGGTCAAGGGTAATAGCTATGCGTTTAAATCGTTCCAGGTCAGTAAGGTTCAGTAAACGAACCAAAGCAGCGGATATCTTTCCATCCTGCTTAATGGCTTTCTTTTTTTGATATTTTTTTATAGCCGCAAGTAACTGTGTTGGGTCAGGTAATTTATTATCCTGTTCGATACAATCACTTTCCATTAATCTTATTTGAATTTTTTTAATAAAAAAAACCGAATCTTTTACATCATTCGCTTTATATGGCCAGGGAACGTAGGTATATTCCTTTCTGTCCATGCTATCCAAAAACCGGGGGAGGGCTTTCTTCAGTTCCTGGTAACCATGATGTTTTGGCTCTACGGCATTTATAAGCTCACTAAAATGTTTATTCTCAATAAGCGCTTTTAAAGCCGAAGTATAAAAATCCTTTTTCGTTCCCGAATCAATTTTATTTAAGAAAGTACTGTCAGCGTTAAGCCTGCCGGTTTTCATATCTTTTATCAAATGTAAAAACCCATCTGTAAGCATCAGGTCTGCCCTTGTCCACAGTTCAGCATCCATTCTTTGTAAAGAATCGGTATCTAATTTTGTTTTTAATGACCGTAAATTTTTAAAATGATAGTCCCTGGGAAACAGTCCATACAATTCGCCATTTTGTATAAAGTTGAGCAAGGTATCAGTCAAAGGTTCCCAGTTTTCCTTATGGCCCCAGATAGTTGCATATTCATTTTTGTCGTAAAAATCATTTACTTCCGAAATCAATTTTAACTGAATGCTATCATCAATCATACCCTTGTTTTGTAAGGCAAAGGCTAAAGCCTGTTGAATACTTTCACTCGCTTCCTGATCCATCCTGTCGGGATCAGAAACGATTTTTTTATCTACCCGCCGGCCCGCATTATTGCATGAAATAGTAAATATCCAGCAAACCAGGTAAACGAATATGAGTGAAGGTATTTTTTGTTGGTCCATAAATGAGGTGAAAATAAATATTATTAACTTTCAGCACGGGATTTTAATCAGGGATATTTCATAATGGATAGAAACAATGAGCAAGGTAATAAATAGGTTTTATATAAAGTCAGTATGTGTATTATTTTTCCTGGCATCCCCATTTCATACCTACGCCCAGTAAACTGCGTTGAATAAATATGGATTATGGGTGATCTTTTGGCGCAAGCGTCCAAAACTAAAAACATATCCAAAAAGGTAATTTTGCGGCACGCAAACTTAAAGTGAGATGCTAAGTATTGGTAGGGATTTTATACGCCAGGGTTGCACGGATAGGGCTTTTATAATTTGTAGTGTATGCTGTGCCCCCGGAACGACATTCACATTTCAACTTAAAAGAATATCTGAAAACTACATACTGTTCGAAGACCTCTCCTTTAGGGGCCGGTAGCAAACTTTACGGTTTTTTCCTCACCTGTAATGTCGCTGTTGCTCCTTATTTGTATTTGAATATTCGATATCCATTCGGCACAACCTTGTTGAAGCAGGTATTCATTTACATCATTGATCACTTTCATTACATCTGCATAGCTTCCTTCTAAAGTAGTAGCGAAAGCGCCCACTTCATATTTTACAGTTGATTGTTGTATGATGGCGATTGCTTCACCCACCCATTCGTAAGGATGTTTGTCCTGAACGATTGGAAGAATTTGCAGGGAAGCATTTACGATATAGCTGTGCATTTTTTCATGCTAATTTATTATACGGGCAATTCTTTGTTCCAGCATCATCAGGTCTGCGAGGACAAATGCAGTAACCGCTTCCAACACAACCGGCACCCGTAGTGCGATACAAAGATCATGTCTTCCTTTTACGGAAAAATCTTCTATTTCGCCTGTTTCAACATTGATGGTTTGCTGTACTTTAGGAGTAGAAGATGTAGGCTTTATTGCAATACGAAAAACCAGTTCGTTACTATTGGTAATGCCACCTACGATGCCGCCGGCGTGATTGGTAGTGGTTTTGCCATCCACGTTTTCAATCGCATCATTGTGTTGGCTGCCATACATCCTGGCTGCCGCGAAGCCGGTTCCAAATTCGATACCCCGTACCGCAGGAATGGCGAATACCGCATGGCTGATAACAGATTCAGCCGAATCGAAAAACGGTTCACCAAGCCCAATGGGTAAGCCGCTTACCCTGCATTCAACAATACCACCAATCGTATCTTTCGCATCAATCGCTTTTTGCAAACCCTTTTCCGTATCAGCTTCGCCACCTATTTCAAGTATGGTTGCTGCTACCTTAATGTTGTTCAACAATTTTTTGGCAATCACTCCTGCAGCTACCAGGCAAACGGTTAATCTTCCGCTGAAATGCCCGCCTCCCCTGTAATCTTCAAAGCCACCAAATTTTTTGGTTGCTACAAAGTCTGCATGGCCCGGCCTGGGTACTGCACGTTGCTTTTCATAATCACCGCTACGGGTATTGGTATTATCAAATAAAATGGTAATGGGGGCGCCGGTGGTTTTGCCATTGAATACGCCATTCATTATCCTGGGCAGATCGGCTTCCTTGCGGGGCGTGGTTCCTTTGGCTCCAGCCTTTCGCCTATCAATATCCGTTGTAAAGTCATCAACGGTTAATGGTATGCCGGCAGGGCAACCATCAATATTAATACCCACACATTGGCCATGTGATTCACCAAAAATGCTTACCCGAAAAATGCGGCCAAAACTATTCATATTAGTATGCTCCTAACCCGAAGGTTTTTTATTTTAGTGCTTAAACCTCACAGGTTTTGAAAACCTGTGAGGTTTTACGTAACGCTAATTTATAACGCAATTAAAGTTGCCCAATGGTATTAAGTACAAGAGGGCGATGCAACGATGTTGCCATGGAATACTACTGCCCGGACAATAAAAAAATTACTCCCTATAAAACATACACGCTGCTAACCTTTTACACTATAATCCTGTTCCTCATTTACTATCGCCCCCAAACTTTTAAGGTGTTCATAAAAATCCGGATAGGATTTATTGATGGCTTCCGCCTCTTCAATGGTTGTATCTCCATCGGCTTTTAATGCAGCTACGACGCAGGCCATCGCAATACGATGATCGTGATGCGAATGTACCGTTGCGGCTTGTAAACTATACCCTCCTTTCACCAGCATCAGATCCCCCTGCAATGTTATTTCAACACCCATTTTACCAAACTCCTGTTGTAAAGTCAAGCCACGGTTACTTTCTTTATGAGCCAGCCTGCTTACCCCTTCTATCACCGTAGTGCCCTCGCAAAAGGCCGCCAAGGCAACCAATGGAGGAAACAGGTCGGGGCAATCGGTGGCATCAAAATGAAAACCCCTAATCCCTAAGGGGGGACAAGCACATTCAATTTTATTTTTTTCAATAGAAAGGCTGCAACCGCAGTCCCTTAATGCTTCCAAAATTTTTTTATCCGCCTGGCTGGAAAATACATCCAAACCTGTTACCGTAATTTCTCCGGCTATGGCGCCTGCCACTAATAAAAAAGCGGCCCCACTCCAGTCGCCTTCTACCGTATAGTTGATTGGTGGATTGGTGGATTGGGTTACCGGGTGAATTTCAAAAGATTCATACTGATTGTTAATTACAGTATATCCAAAATCCTTCATCACCTGCAAGGTAAGGTCAATGTATGGTTTGCTTTTTAAATTGGTAACTGTAATAGTGACTGGTTTCGTGGCAGCCTTGCCGTAAGCCATTAATAAACCGGTTAAAAATTGTGAACTTAATGATCCGTCAATCGTTATATCCGTTGGCTGCAGGGGGCCTTTTATTTTTATGGGCAGTTTACCATAATTGGATTCAATTTTTATTCCAAGCCGGGGAAATATTTCATCGAAAAAATCCATTGGCCTTGTTAATAAACTACCAGTTCCATTGATTATTATTTCTTCGCCGCTTAATGCCGCTATGGGCGCAAACATCCTGATACCCAACCCGCTTTCGCCACAATTCATTACACCCGAAACTGGCCTTACCCCCCTGCTTTCAACAATTAACTGGTTGTTATCTTCCCTGATAGTTGCTCCCAAATTTGCTATTACCCCCAAAGCAGCCAGGTCATCATTACTCTTGCCGGGATTCGTAATATTTGTTACCCCTTCATATAGCAATGCAGCGGCACATGCACGCTGCATAGAGCTTTTAGAAGTAGGTGCGTTTATAATTCCTGAAATTTTACCGGGGGTTATTTTTATTATCACCTTATAAACTTTGGTTAATTAAACCTTTTAATTGATTGATGGGAATAGGTTGAATAACCGCTTCGCCAATTTTATTGAGCAAGACGAAATTCATTTCATCGCCCGCTCTTTTTTTATCCATCTTCAATATTTCCCAAATTTTTTCCAGGTCAAAATCAAGATGAGCAGGCAAAAGATATTTCTTGATGAGCCGGATCACCCTTTCTTTTTCAACGGAATGAAAATTATTGATCTCTTCGGAAATAGTGCAGGCCGCTACCATACCAATACTGATTGCATGGCCATGCAGCAAATGATAATTATTTTCAATTGCATGTCCCAGGGTGTGGCCAAAATTGAGCAGCTTTCTGTCGCCATTTTCAAATTCATCTTTTAAAACCACCTCCGTTTTTATTTCCACATTTTTCTCTACCAGCGCTGATAATTTAATGCTATCCGATTGAAAATTTTCCAATGATTCATTTTCCAGCAATGCGAATAAACCGGCATCTTTTATACACGCATGTTTTATTATTTCGGCAAAACCATTTACCCATTGTTCCTGTGGCAGGGTTTGCAAAAGGGAATAATCAAACAATAAAAATTCCGGTTGTTTTATAAGCCCCACTAAATTTTTATACACGCCTACATCCACCCCGTTCTTTCCGCCAATAGCTGCATCTACCATCGCTAAAATGGTGGTTGGAACAAAACCGAATTTCAAACCACGCATGTAAACGCTTGCCGCATACCCTGTGATATCAGTAACTACGCCCCCCCCTATGCCCACTATAAACGTTTTCCGGTCGGCTTCGTATTCAATTAACCGCTGAAAGATATAATCAACCGTAGCCTGCTGCTTATATTCCTCTCCCGGTTTTATCACGATTGTTTTCCAGCCACTGAATTTGGCAGTATGGCTATTAAATACATTTGTATCCGTTATCAAAATGGTATTTTGCCTGGAAACAATTTGTTCCAGGTAACTTGAATCCGCACCAAAATAATAAGCCACCTTTTTATCGGAGAAAAGATGTTCAACTTTTTTAATTCCCATTGATAGATAAATAAGAGTTCTTTAAAAAGTGGTCCACTACAAAAGCATCCAATATCCAGTATCAAGTATTCATCACCTTATTCTGGTGGTTGATACTTTCCAAATGCACCGCATCAAAATACTTGGTTATAAACTCCTGGCTTAAACCCAATGACTCCCCTTTTTTAAATGCTTTTTGCAAAATATCATTCCATCGGTTGGTTTGTAAAATAGTAATATCATTAGCTCGTTTATACTCACCAATCTTATCAGCTATTTTCATTCTTTGGCTGATGAGTAACAGTAATTCATCATCCACGTGATTGATTTGTTCCCTGAGTGTAGCCAATGCCGTTATAAACTCCTGCTTGTCGGTATTTTCAGAACGCCAGATCAATGCTTCCAGCATTTCAGCCAAACGCTCCGGGGTAATTTGCTGCTTTGCATCGCTCCAGGCATTATCAGGATCAATGTGGCTTTCAATCATCACACCATCAAAATCAAGATCAATACTTTTTTGTGCAACTGATTGCAAATTCGTTCTGTTGCCGCAAATATGGGAGGGGTCGCAAATTAAAATCATTTCAGGAAACCTGCGTTTCATTTCAATAGGCAAATGCCACATCGGTGCATTGCGGAATTCCGTATTACCATAATTTGAAAATCCGCGGTGGATCATACCTACCTGTTTAATACCGGCCTTCTGTATGCGCTCAATGGCGCCGGTCCATAATTCAAGATCGGGGTTAATGGGGTTTTTAATCAGCACCGGAATATCCACGCCACGTAATGCATCGGCCACTTCCTGCACGCTGAAAGGATTTACGGTTGTTCGTGC
>JANOTW010000451.1:0-1763 GCA_031416575.1 Ferruginibacter sp. | reverse complement strand
TGCCAGGCGTGATTGATCCGCATGTACACATCAACGAACCGGGCAGGACAAATTGGGAAGGTTTTGATACTGCTACCAAGGCCGCTATCGCAGGCGGCATTACCACGGTTGTAGATATGCCTTTAAATTCATCGCCGGTTACAACCACTGTTAAAGCCTTTGAAGAAAAACTGGCTGCTACCAACAATCAACTGCATGCCAATGTTGGTTTTTGGGGGGGCGTGATTCCGGGAAATGAGAATGAGGTTGAAGGATTGATTGAAAGGGGTGTGTTGGGGTTCAAGGCGTTTTTAACACATTCAGGAATAGATGAATTTCCAAATGCTACTGAAGAAGACCTGCGGAAAGTAATGCCTGTTATTTCAAAACATGGTTTGCCATTGCTGGTACACTGCGAACTAACGGATAGCATTCACCGATCTTCGGATAAGGTTAGATCGTACAGCAATTATTTGGCCACCCGCCCAAAAAAATGGGAAGATGATGCGATCGCTTTAATGATCCGGCTTTGTGAAGAATTTGATTGTAAAGTGCATATTGTTCACTTGTCGTCCGCTGATTCCATTGAACAGCTACAACGGGCAAAGGAAAGGGGGCTGCCAATTACAGTGGAAACCTGCCAGCACTATTTGTATTTCAATGCCGGGCAAATTAATGAGGGGCAAACGCAATTCAAATGTGCGCCGCCCATTCGTGAAAAGGAAAATAATGACCAGTTGTGGCAGGCTTTAAAAAGCGGTATTATTGATTTTGTGGCCACTGATCATTCGCCTGCCACACCGGGCCTGAAAGAATTGCAAAGCGGCGAATTTATGAAAGCCTGGGGCGGAATAGCCTCGTTGCAGTTTGCTTTGCCCGTTTTGTGGACTGCGGCAAAAAGTAGAAATTGCAGTTTGAATGATGTGGTAAAATGGCTTTGTGAAAATCCGGCAAAACTGATTGGTAAAGAAAAAAGTAAAGGCAGGATCGCAAAAGGATACGATGCCGATCTGGTGGTTTTGAATGATGAAGCAATGTTTACCGTTACCGAAAACATGATCCATCACCGGCATAAAGTGACACCTTATTTGAATGAGCAATTATATGGCGTGGTTGAACAAACATATATTGGGGGAAGAAAAGTGTTTGATAAAGGAAAGTTTGTTGAATTGAATGCCGGGGAAATAATACTACATTGATAAAAAAAAGAGGCAGGATGCTGAGATGCCCAAATCCATTATAGTATTTGGTTAATGGACCCAAGGGATAAAAATGTGAAGGAAAATTTTTGTCCAGGCAGTGAAACAATGAGCAATATCGTTGCATTGATAATCCCGATAGAGAAGCGTATCGGGGTTCTTCCATACAACCATTCTTTTTTTTTGTCCGGGCAGAAGAATTTCATGGCATCATCGTTGCGTCGCCCTCTTGTACTTAATACCATTGGGCAACTTTAATTGCGTTTTAAATTAATTGCCGGGTATATTTTATATGGTTATTTTAAAAAATAAATATCACTAATTTATCCCTTGCGCAGTTTACCTTCGGAAAGAGCTCGTCCCGATTCATCAGCCTTTTTATTGACCATGTTCATTTTAGTCTCAACAATTAAAAATGTAGGATTAGTGTATTATTCGTAAAACTGCTACCAATATCATTTTGATCTAAGAATTTTGGTTCGGGTTAAAATCAGTAACTGCATAAGCCGCCTCTTTTGGTTCGGTACCGGCTTGCCGGTATTCAAAAAATGCGAAGCTTATTTTTTGAAAGAAGCAAAAGCAGCG
>JANOTW010000450.1:0-3646 GCA_031416575.1 Ferruginibacter sp. | reverse complement strand
TGTCCATCCTGCCGTATTGTTGGTTAGCACATCATCATAAGGCAGCCCTGCCATTAAATTAACAAAGTCAGGAGTTGGTACTGTATAAGCAGATGGAAAGGGGATTGTAACAACTTGTTCCGCAATAGTATTTAATCCTGTTATTTTCCATCTATGAATAGCAGCATGATCGCTTTCGTCACCGTGGTATAAGTATAAATCCCCATTACCATCTTTTACAAAAACCGGTGTTAACACATTACCCGCCATCATTGCGGCAGCAGGTTCTGTTGCCTCGGTCCTGGTAATTCCGAATTGGCTAATTGCTAATCCATTATCGTAGTAGTGGTTATATTTATTAGTTTGGCCATTTTGCCAAAACTCGCCATGATAAGAGGTTATTATATTCCGATCCACAATATTTACATTTCCGCCCGCATAATCATTTACCATATTTCCACAATCAAACCATCCTGAATTCGGGAAAACCCCCTCGTAATTCCGATGGGTTGATTTTTCTGTTTGAAATAAGAATTTATCGGTTGAGCCTTTCTTCATTACCCCTAAATGGGTGCCTGTTGAAAAAACAGGGCCTACATTATTTGACCAGGCTTTGGGATTAAAGAAAACAACCTTATCGGTGGTGGTGGAAAATATTTGGCTATTGGGAACAGTTACAGGGCTTCCTTCCACATTATTAATGGTTCCTGCGGCAAGAAATTCACCTACTGTACTCCAAATCGGATTACCTAAACCATCAAAACCAGTAAGGGGGTATCTTTTAACGGTAATTAGATCGCCCGATTGTGTGGTTGATTGTTTAGAACCATCGCTACAGATTACATTTGCAAGATCATTTGTAAATGTGCCGGTGAAGCGAAGTTTACCGGATGACGGAAATTCTACTATTTCATGTGTCCAGTTTCTTTTACGTAAAAAACCATAGGTTCTTCCATTGCTTAAAGTTGTCTGATTCGTAGGGGACCCCTCGTAGGTTTCTACTGATATTCCGGCCCCCCAGTTCTTTTTCAATACCCAACCCGTTGTACCAGTTAAATTTTGTACTGCATAATCAACCTCAAATTCAAGAAATCCTTCAAAGACTTTGCTGATGTTATTTTTATCGGCATAAACATAATAACTCGCCCCCATTGACATAATCCGGTTTACAAATGTTCCAGAACCATTATAATGCTGTACCCTAAAATTACCAGGGTCATTTACCCAAAAAGATCCATCAGGCTGATAAGCAATAAATGGCTGCTTATTATACTGATTACTACCACTTCCATTTATATCACTAAAATAAAATTTATTATCGGTTACAGTGGCATCGTTAGCATACCCCCCCACTACTCCTATTGTATTGGTAGCCGCACCTGTGGTATTATTAAAAAATTTAACCTGCTGACTGGAACTTCCATCCGCTACACCTATTGAATTCCCGTCTGAAGAAACCTGCGTAGCCAAAGGACCGAGTAACCCTGATAAGGTAAGCGTGGCGCCTGATAATGTTCCATCATTATTTACCGTGTATTTCGCCACTGTATTAATTCCGGAAGCCATCCAAAGATTATTGTCTGCATCCACACTCAATCCCCTTGGCGTTAAATAAGTTAAATTTTGAAGTATTGCTCCTGTATTTTTATTTAATACCTGCAATTGATCCATACCTGACCTTGCGACGAAAAGAAAATTACCCGATTGCTGAACAGCTAAACCTGTAATTAGATTATTGCCTGAATTGGAGAAACTGATAACTGGTAACGCATCCCGATATAAAGGTGTGTAATATTCCCCATTTACAAATGTTAGATATTCATCATTACTGGCATTCGTCGCAAAAACAAAACTTTTATTTGCATTACTCGCATCAAAGGCACCCCAGTAAACCTTTGTACCATCGGTGACTACATAATTTACGTCTGCCGTTGAACTAATAGGATTTAGAATGTTTATTTTTTGATTGGGAGTCTCTATTTTAAATTTAAAAATACTCGGTGAACCTTCACTATACCCTGTACAGAAATAGCCGTATTTAGGCCCAAATGCAAGCCCTCTCATGCAATGGTAATACCCCCTGTGCTTACTTGCCCCGGTCATGTTATCAGAAGTATTGCCTAAAGTTCCCTGCCAGGCATAATTAACATTATTAGTAAGAATTTTAATCTGGTAACTTGCATCATGTGATGCGATAAGCATCCCCAAGTCATCTTTTCCATCCCATATTTTTGTATAAGTACCGCTTGCATACCTTTCATTATTCCATAATGTTCTCACAAGTGTTCCATCAGAGTTGAATACACCGGCACTGGTGTTTACCGATGATGAAAGGGTAAAGGTGAATTTTCCATCCTGAGCAAATGCATTAAGGGAAATTAGTAATAGAAATACAAGGTTCTTTAATAGTAAGTTATTCATGTTCATGTGTTTTTTTAAAGGCTGTTTACCTTCATTTAATAGTTATTAATAAAAATTTTACAACTTAACCTTCCATAAGGGAAAGGGAATGTCAGAAACATGTTAATTTTATCAGCTAAATAAAAATAGATCTACCTCCTGTCTCTTTAACTTATTTAAAAACCTTGGAGTTATAGAATTCCAATTATGATTATTTGTACGTGTTTTTAAATAGGTGCCTGGTCATTTGACCAATGCGTAAAACATTGGCTATTAAACCAATATGAATTATAACCAATGCTGAATGCCATCATTTACACAGATATAATTTTGGCCATACAATTGGGCAAAGCAATCCCTGCTATATTAAAAAACATAGTTTTACTTAATTAATTTTTACTTGTTATAGGTGAGGGGAGCTTACCCGGGATTTTGCCAGCAGACAAATGGGTTTGTATTTAAAAAGGAAATTTATAATAAGTTTTGGTGAATTTGTTTAGTTTGATTAATGCTTAATTGTAAAAAATACCTGGCCAGTCCATCAGATTTACTTGTATTTAACCCAGGGTCAAATACCAAATACTTGCTATGCGAAAATACAATAGCGAGGTGCCCATAAATGTTGGTATTTACAAAATGAAAGAAGGGAAAGTTACAGGAAAAAACTATCCGGCGTTCGCTATTTGTTGTAAGTAAAATATCCAAGGAGTAAAATAGCTTAAGCAGTCTTGAATATTGCTTAAATTTTGTTGTTAATGATAAATAATTATTCAACAATTAAGGAGATTTAAAAGAAAAATATGAGTTTATTAAAATCGTGAAATTTTTAACAAGAATTATACCACTTTATTAAATAATGTAAACTTTTTTATAATTATAATATTTTATAAATATTAATATATAAATATAAATTCAACATTTAGTAATGTATCTATCAGATTACATTTATCTTATAATCTATGATATTTTTGACTTTACACCAAATCCTATCATTTAAATTGAAACCAAATACATTCAAACTATTACAGTTTACCATATTTTTTACGCAAGCATATACCTTCTTAATGATTTTTATTTTAGGGCAACATTTACATTTAAAACAACATTGCCTTTTGTTACTATAGTTCAACCTCAAATTACCATAGGTTTCTGAGCTTTCACCTCCGTGTGCTTTTAATTAATTATCAAATAATGAATAGGATTAGGAACATTATGCGCAAAGATCCTGTGGTATTTACTTTCTCTTTTAAATTCGTTGCTTTTGCCT